>JAYTTM010000809.1:0-4548 GCA_043745055.1 Chitinophagaceae bacterium
TTTTTTTACAAGATCATCCACTTCTTTTTTAGTTGCTTTTGATTTTTTTGATATTTCCTTAAAGGCAAACTAATTAGCAATATCCTGTAAATCTTCTAATTTAATTGAAGCGGGTAAACAAAAAACTACTCCTTCTGATGTTCTTTCAATTATCATTTTTCTCTTTTTTGTGAATATACAATAAAGCATTTTTCCAATCACACAATTTAATTCAAAGTCCATAAAAGAAGGAGATTATAAAGCTTGCTTTACATCATCTTATACCCAATATAATTTCATTATAGGCCAATGTGTGCTGGCTGAAATTATGTGCGATGGCATAGAGTGAATGGATTTGGTAAATACCGATTGGACTAACTATAGAGGATAATCGGTATTACTACCGATTATTGGTGAAGGCTGGGGATTTGATGCTTACCCAGACGGAAATTGCAGGCGAAAAAAAATAAAGGTTGACGATTTGTAAATACCTAAATTAATAACGCTGCACTGCTTGCAGCAATGGCTTCGCCAAGGAGCTGGTTATCGAATTTTGAGATTCTTTTTCTCCCTTCGTTCATCCCAAACAGATAAAATAACTATCTCCTTATTTTTTTTTTCGTAGAAAATTAAATATTCACGAACAATTTTTACCCGGAGGTTTTCAAACTCAGTTTTTCTACCTATGTTAGTCTTTTTAGAAATGTCCCGAATTGTTGCTATAAATAGTTTGTCTAATTTTAAACTGTAGATTTTGGATTTATTATTTTCCATCCAAAATTCAAGAATATGTTTTCTTTCTTTATTCGCTTTCTCGGTCCAAACTATTTGGTAAGCCATTCCTGAATTTTTTTGTTAGCCTCACTTTCTGATAAAACTTTACCTGATTTATATTCCTCCTTAGCCTCCAATATTCTGGCTTGTTGCTTTATGGTTAGCTTAAAAATGCCTTTTTCTAATTCAAAGTCTAACAGTCGGTTGATTTCTTCAATCACATAGCTCTCTTTCAATTGAGTTATCTTATTAATTATATCAATTTTTAAATTAGCTGTACTCATTTAATATTATTTATGTCTTTCAAAGATAAAGAGAAAAAGTTCGATTTTGCTCAGGCTAACGGCTTGCGATTAATGGACAGTGCCCGCTGCAAGCCTGAATCGGATAACTATCGGATTCATTGCTGTGTCTGTTACCAAACGCTGCTGTCCCGATTTAAGTATAATAAATAAAACCCCAGTACCGCCATCGGCGGGATTTGCCCTGCCCACAATCAATTGATAGCGAACCGCAGCCGAAAATAAAACAACCTGCGCTACCGTTCTGCAATACCTTTATCGGCTGTTCGTTCGGTAATATAAGAAACGGTTTGTTTTGTCAACAAGCCCTGATAAATCTTTGCAAAGGCATAAATATTGAATAATAAATTTCTAAAAAAGTGTCTTCTTCGTTTCTTTTAATCCCTGTAGTTAATTCATTTTCATTAGTTGGATCAGTCATTAAACATAAATAAAAAACTTTGCCTTTACTCCATAATTAAACTTCCAGACTCGTCTTATAAAAGTCAAGTTCGCCATGCATGTTAATTGAATCACTGCTATCAGAATATTTTCATTTTTACCGGCTTGTTGTCAAATAATATAAAAATGTAACGCTGACTGATTTTTTATCTTTTGGTTCAATTATTAATTGATTGCCAATTTTATTCTTCCACGCCCCTATAAATTTTTTAAAGTTCATTTTGCCATTCATCAATTTGACAAAAATATTAGCAATTATTCTGAAATAGCCAATTGCAATCTAAAACCATTAGAGTGTTAGAAAATCTCCCAACACCCTCATTCTTCCTTACCTCTATCCAGTTGCCAATCATCTGTTCTAAACGGGCCAACCGGCAAACCTTCTTTACTAAACAAATTGCCGATGGCTGCATTGTTAAACGCAAACCGCACGGCTACAGGATTTGCAACCTCGGGGCTGTAAACGATCAGTTTGTTTTTATCAATGGTAGCAGTGGCGGCAAAAAATATTTTATCGGTTCCTGCTATGTGAATTTCAATAACATTTGCTCCGGTTACTTTAAGGCCATTTGGCGCATTGTCAAAGGTTAGGATGGCTTTATTTTGCTTTACTTCCATGCTTTTATAGAAAGGGCTTTTGTACACAATGCCCTCTTTGTGATAGGTGTCTGCAAGTGCCCAGTTGGCCAATCGTTCACCAACGCCAAGTTTGCTTTTTGGATGAATGTCTTTTACATTATCTACCAAGTCTGTTATTACCACCATCCCAACATTTGGGTAAGTCATTGTCTTGCTTTGTTGTTCTCTTATTATTGAGCCAATAAATTTATTACCGTAAGTAAAAGGCGCTATCTGAACATAATAAAAGGGCAATTCTTTCCTCCATGTTTTACGCCAGCAACCTATCATAGTTGTTAATACTTTACTGTAGGTATCCGGTGCAATGGTGTTGCCTTCGCCCTGGTACCAGATGGCGCCTGCAATATTATAATTACTGATTGGTGCAATCATTGCGTTGTAGGTAAACCCGGGTGTATATGGCCAGCCGGGATCGGGTATTTGTTTTAGAGATGCGGCTTTTAATACAGGGTCGTTGTTGATCAATGCTGCTTCGGTCCAGGTTTCTACAGAGGTGCCGCCCCAGTTAGAACTGATTAATCCGATGGGAATATTCAGGTTGGCTTGTAATTTTTTACCAAAGAAATAGGCAACGGCACTAAAGCTTTTTAGTGTATTGGAATCACAGTTAATCCATTCACCACCACAATTATCCTGTGGATTATTTGCCGTTGTTTTAGGTATGGTAAAAAACCTGATATTGTTATTTGCACAGGTTGGTAATATTGCTTTTATATCTGGCAATCCCCAGTTATAATTCATCTCCATATTAGATTGACCAGAGCAAACCCACACTTCGCCTATCAATACATTGTTCAGCACAATCGTATTGTACCCTTTCAGCGTAATGGTGTACGGGCCGCCGGCAGCGGGTGTTTGAACGGTTAGCATCCAGTTGGCGTCTCTGCTGGTAACGATAGAATCCAGCTTGTTATTCCAGGAAGTTGTAACATAAATTTTCTCTCGTGGTTCTGCCCAGCCCCACAATTTTACAGCTGATTGTTGCTGTAATACCATGTTGTTATTAATTACATTGGGCAAACGAATGTTGGCTTTGGCAGCCATTGTTAAAAAAAGTATCGTAGCGATGGGAGCATATTTTTTCATGATAATTTAAAATGGTTTTTTCAAGATTTTTTAAGATTGTTTAAGATTGTTTAATGAGCTTATTAATGCTGCGGGGCAGCTTTTAGAAAAAAACTTTATTTGGTTTTTAGTGAAGAATGGGTAAAATAAATTTGGTTTGATTAACGGCATCATGGTAAATTTTGATATTGGCTTTTTGAAAATCACTGTCATTGCAATGGTAGATATCAACAAATTTTTGTGGGTTTCTATCTGCCAGCGGAAACCAGCTGCTTTGTACCTGTATCATCAGCCGATGACCTTTTTTAAATGTATGTGCCACATCGGGCAATGTATATTTTACGGCTGTAATTTTATTGGGTACAAATGCTTCCGGCTTCTCGAAACTGTTGCGAAAACGGCCTCTCATAATTTCGCCCCTCACCAGCATTTGGTAGCCACCCATGGGGTAATTGGTGCCGTTGCCTTTTCCAAAAACCGTTTCATCATATTTGTATTCATCCGGAAAAACATCAATTAGTTTTACAACAAAATCCGCATCGGTGGTAGAGATGCTGGTGATTAAATCAGCTACCAATGGACCCGCCAGCGTAATATCTTCCTGTAATATTGCTGTACTAAAACTCAGTACATCAGTTCTTCTGCTGGCAAAGCGTTGGTCATCTGTCATATATTCTCTTGTTCTTCCCAGATGTACATCTTCTGTATAGGGCACCGGGTGGGCAGGATCGCTTACATATTCACTAAAGATTTCGGTTTTGTTTTTTGCAGCGGCAGTTTCAAACGAAAGTTTTCCATCGGATGTAATCAATAAGTTTTTATAGTCTACTTTACTGGATGGCCACTGCTGAAATTTTCTCCATTCGTTTTCTCCCGAAAAGAAAATAGTAGCTTCCGCTATATCACGTACAGTGCCTTTTAGTTTCAGGTAAAAATTAAAAAATGGTATCTCAATATTTTTCTGATAGTATTCGCTTGTCTTGCTGCCAAAGCGAACGTTGCCTAAATAACTACCATCACCTCTGCCACCCCAGCCTCCATGAAACCAGGGACCCATTACAATGCGGTTGTCAGTATTTTTATTTTTTTCTTCAATGGCTTTATACAAATTCCAGGCGCCAAAGCAATCTTCTGCATCAAATAATCCACCCACTACCAGCATGGCTGGTTTTACTTTGTTTACAAAGTTGCGGGTGTTTCTCGCCTTCCAGAAATCATCATTGTTGGGATGCTTCATCAGGTCGTTCCAAAAGGCAATGCTGTCGCCCATTATTTTGCTGAAATTTTTAAGGGCACCTGTCTTTAAATAAAAATCATAATTATCCTCAGATGGAATATTAAATCCCGG
>JAYTTM010000810.1:0-1231 GCA_043745055.1 Chitinophagaceae bacterium
TGGTAATTGTAAAGGTTGGAAAATCCTCGGGAGAAATAAAGTTAAAAGCAACAGCTGAAGGCATGAATACTGCTTCAATAATTGTTAGTGCCCAATAAAGATTTGGTAACGCAATCTGGCAAAGAAAAGAAGCCTGATTTAAAAACGTTGTGCATAGCATGTACAGATCTTTAAATTACAGGCCGTTCTAAATTTTTACAGAGTTACGTAATTGCGCATTTCGGTTTAGGCAATGCTACTAAAATTGATAAGATTACAATTTACTGGACGGGGGGAAACAAATAAACAATAAGCAATGTTGCAATCAATAAACTGATGACCAAAACAGAAATTCCAGAACCCCCCCCAAATCATTTATTTATATACCTGTTGGTTGGCTTGGCTGTTTTAACCATTACTGTTATTGCTATGAAAAAAAGAAAATGATGCTAAAAAATAATTTCCCCTTAGCATCCTGCTTTTTTATAAAGTTGCAATAACAGTAACGCCACCCTCTACCACCTGGTTTAGTTGTACATTAATTTTTGTACCAACCGGTAGTAACATATCTACCCGGCTGCCGAATTTAATAAAACCCATTTCTTCGGTTTGTTTTACCTGTTGGCCAACCTGCAGGTAGTTTACAATTCTTTTAGCCAAAGCGCCGGCAATTTGTTTTACTAAAATTTCGGTGTTTCCCTTTTTAATAACTATGCTGTGCCGTTCGTTTTCTGTAGATGATTTGGGGTGCCAGGCCACCAGGTATTTTCCTTTATGATATTGGTTGTACACCACTTCGCCGCTAATGGGGTTGAGGTTTACATGCACGTTTGCGGGACTCATAAATATAGATACCTGAAGCCTTTTTTCTTTAAAATATTCTTCATCCACTGTTTCTTCTATTACAACCACCTTGCCATCTGCAGGTGCAATTACCTGTCCGTCGTTAATGGTTAATGTGCGGTTTGGAATACGGAAAAACGAGATAAGGAAAAGCAACAAAAACAGGGTAACAAAAAAAACCAGCCAGCCAAGTAACGGAAATAAAGGGCTTAAAAAATTAACAGCAATAATGTTTATTAAAACAAAGATAATTGTGCCGATGGCTATAGATCTGTATCCTTCCCTATGTATGGTCATATTTGTATTATAATCCGCAAATGTAGGAGGAATTGTGCAGATAAGAGAATGAGGTCCATTTCAAATTCGGAAGCAATTGGATGTTGAAGCGTCAAGTGGTTACTTAGTTTTG
>JAYTTM010000811.1:0-1231 GCA_043745055.1 Chitinophagaceae bacterium
GCAAACCATACTTCATTAATTCCACGTACAGCGGGTACGTCTTTGGCGGGCCAAGTGGTGGGTAACGGTATTATTGTTGACGTTTCAAAAAACTTTACACAAATAATAGAACTGAATGAAGCCGAACATTGGGTTAAGGTTCAACCAGGCGTAATAAGAGATGAGCTAAATTTATTTTTAAAACCGCATGGGTTATTCTTTGGTCCCGAAACTTCTACAGCCAACCGTGCCATGATGGGTGGTATGGTGGGCAACAACAGTTGCGGCAGTAACTCCGTTGAGTATGGCAGTACCCGGGAACATTTACTAGAAGTTAAAACCCTGCTGAGCGATGGCAGTGAGGCTGTTTTTTCTGCACTAGACCTAGACTTATTTCATGCAAAATGCGAAGGCGAAACGCTGGAGGCAAACATATACAAAACAGTAAGAAGTTTATTAAGTAATTACGACACCCAGCAAGAGATCCGGGCACAATTTCCCAAGCCATCTGTAGAAAGAAGAAATACCGGTTATGCAGTAGATGTATTGCTGGAATCTGCACCATTTACCGCAGGCAAACCAGCATTTAATTTTTGTAAACTCATTGCAGGTTCAGAAGGAACCCTTGCTTTTATCACCGAAATTAAACTGCATGTAAATCCAGTGCCGCCTAAAGAAACCGGTTTGCTTTGTGTACATTTCAACAGTATTGATGAATCGCTGAGGGCAAATATTATTGCCATGCATTTTAGGCCAAGCGCCAGCGAACTGATTGATCATTATATTTTAGAATGTACCAAAAATAATATTGAACAAAATAAAAACAGGTTTTTTGTACAGGGAGATCCAGGAGCAATTTTGGTAGTGGAATTTTGCAGAAATACCCGGGAAGAAATTGTTGCTATTGCAACCGAAGTTGAAAAGGCCATGCGCTCTCAAGGATTGGGTTTTTACTTTCCATTGCTATTTGGTGCAGATACTAAAAAGATATGGACTTTACGTAAAGCTGGTCTTGGCTTACTGGGTAATTTACCTGGGGATGAAAAAGCGGTACCGGTAATTGAAGACACTGCAGTTGATGTAAACGATTTGCCAGCCTACATTGCAGACTTTAACCAGATTTTAGTAAAGCATAACCTGCATGCGGTGCATTATGCACATGCAGGCAGCGGCGAAATACACCTTCGCCCCATTATCAATTTAAAAACAACAGCAGGCAATGCCATGTTTAGAATTATTGCTGAAGAGATAG
>JAYTTM010000812.1:0-4542 GCA_043745055.1 Chitinophagaceae bacterium
TCCCTGCAGCTCCACTAAAGTCATTACCAAATTATGCTAAAAGCCTGCAAACACTATGTTTGCGGGCTTTTTGGGTTTTGTAAAGGCACCGAAACTCACATCTAAACACAAAAAAAAGTGAGTGATTCGGTGAGTAGGTGTCCATCAAAAATTTACTCACCAGAAATAGTTTAAATCATTGTTGTTCAATATGTTAAAACGATGAACATCTTGTTTCGCCCAAACTTCAATGCTAATTTTGTTTCACTTTTAATGATTAAATAATGAAGACGAATTTTAGTATGTTTTTCTATGTAAAAAAGCAAAAGTATTATACATCGGGTGTAGCTCCAATTTATCTAAGAATAACAGTTGATGGCAAGCTGTCAGAAATAAATACCAACAGAGAATGTAACCCCAAAAAGTGGAATAGCCATTCTGGAAGACTTATTGGCACTAAGGAAGTCATTAAAAGCTTTAACGCTGTCCTTGATAATCTTCAATCCAAAGTGTATAAGGCTCATCGTTATCTTTCTGAAAATGAAAAACCGATTTCAGCAGAAACATTAAAGAACCAATTTTTAGGAAAAATTGAAAAAGTTCACTTGTTGATTTATAGTGATAAGCCTGCATCTGAAACACAGGAATTGTATAACCACTCCAAATAATATTACTACCAACTGAAAATAGGAGATCAAAAATGTACAGTAACAAATAACCGCTGACAGGAGAAGCTATTCAATTAATTTTCATGGCTACAACAACTATTTTAAAAAAAATTACTCCCGAAATCGCTGAAATATTTTTATAACCTATTTGGGAAATTCTTATTTTCATGGACTAACTTTTGTTTGCCAAAACTGCTTTGCTTAATAAAACTACATATACAGAAAAAGAGCTGTTGCGCCTTGCAGCAGATGGTGATGAAGCTGCATTTATTGAAATTTTTAATTTATACAAGAATAAATTGTACAGCTTTTTGCTAAGGATAACAAAGTCTGAAGAACAATCTTTGGATTTTGTGCAGGATGTTTTTATGAAACTTTGGATTAATAGAGCCAACCTATCCTCCATTGATAATTTTAGTGGTTATATTTTTCGGTCGGCTCAAAACCAGGCCATTAACAGCTTTAAACGTAGCATGGCGGAGAATTGTATTCTTAAAAAAAATCCAGTTGTTTATATAACTGATGACTCAATAGCCGCAAACCTGGAATATAAATTATTGCAAACAAAATTGATCGAAGCGGTAAAAAAACTTCCTCCCCAACAACGCTTAGTGTACATGTTAAGCAGGGAGCAAGGGTTTAAGCATGAAGAAATTGCAAAACAATTAAACCTATCTACCAGTACTGTAAAAAACCACCTGGTACAGGCTTTAAAAACCATCAAAGAATTTTTAAGGAATAATATGGAAATAGATGAAGTGTTATTATTGATTATATGCAGTTGCATCTCTATCTAACTTTTTCTGCCAGCTTAACCTTCAAATATTATTTACCTGTTCATCAAACTATCCCTATCTAAATAAACATAGCTTACCAGTAAAGTACTTAATTTGTTTTTCCGACCTATCTTTTTCTTTATTTTAAAAATATTTTATTTTACACTAGTCCTAAATCATTTACTAATTGTCTTATAGAATAGTTATAATGACATTTATTATTAGAAAACTTTAATTCTAAATGTAACAATGCCATTACATTTTAATAAACGATTGCTTATGTTGCCAGATAGGTTACAAATTTTGATGCGGCTTTATTTTGATAAAACAATAAATGAAGCTGAACTGCATGAGCTTTCGCAATGGGTAACCATACATGCTGTTGATGAAAAACTATTGCAATTATTGGAACAGCAGTGGCATAAACATCAGGCCTTAGATACACTCTCAGATGTTGAATCAGAAAGAATAATTGCAGCTATTTTAGCCCCTTCCTCTTTTACAAAAGTCCTCCCATCCGAAAACAATGTTATATCAATTAGTACTAAAGTTAAATGGTTAAAACGCTTGGCTGTAGCTGCTTCTATTCTTATCATTTTTTCTATCGGTTATTTTAAATTACAGCCAACCCAAAATTTACCATCTACCACTATTGCAAAGGTTACCTCTGTTAAAAATGATGTACTGCCTGGAGGCCAAAAAGCCCTTCTTACTTTATCCGATGGATCTCAAATAATTTTAGACAGTGCATCCAATGGATTACTTAGCCAGCAGGGAGCCTCAAAAGTAATAAAGCTAGCTAATGGACAGTTGCAATATGCAGCCAATAACTTAGGCAGTACCGAAACAGTTTATAATACCATGAGTACACCAGCCGGTGGCCAGTATCAATTAACCCTGCCCGATGGAAGTAAAGTTTGGTTAAATGCTTCCTCCTCTATTCATTACCCTACTGCATTTTTAGAAAAGGAAAGAAGGGTAACAATAACAGGAGAAGCCTATTTTGAAATTGCTAAAAACGTAAATAAACCTTTTATCGTTAAAATTTATAATGGTGCAGAAGTAAAGGTATTAGGTACGCACTTTAATATAAAAGCATACACCGATGAGGAAGAAATAAAAACAACTTTACTGGAAGGGTCAATCAATATTTATAATGGTTTAAATAATAATTTATTACTACCAGGCAACCAGGCTAAAATTGACAAAAGCGGTGCCATAAAAGTGCAGGCGAATGCAGACCTGGAAGAAGCTGTAGCCTGGAAAAATGGCAACTTTCAATTTAATAGTGCGGATGTAACTACCGTGCTGCGGCAGGCGGCAAGATGGTACAATATTGAAGTAGTTTACGCAGGCAACACTTCTACAGAGAATAGGTTTACAGGAAAAATACCGATGTCGGTAAATTTATCCCGGCTTTTAAAATGGTTGGAATATAGTGATGTTCATTTTAAATTGGATGGGAGAAAACTTATAGTAACACCATAAAATAATACAAGAGAAAACCAAAAATAAAATACACCAAATCTTAAATAAAAACCGGAAGTGCTGAAGACACCCCCGGTAACGTTCAAGTTAATTAATTGGTACAATCGTTCCAGACTGTTTATTAACAAACCTAAAAATCAAAAGTATGCAAAAAAAAGGGCTTTTTGTCCATCGGAAAAATGGACTCCACCAAAAACTGTTGATGATGAAACTTACTGCTTTTCTTTTATTCGTCAGCTTTCTGCAGGTAAGTGCAGGAGGGTATTCTCAAAGTATTAGCATTTCCTTAAAGAAAGCTTCTATTGAAAAGGTTTTTCAGGAAATTGAAAAGCAAAGTGAGTATCGTTTTTTTTACAACGAAAAACTATTAAAAAATTCTAGAAAAATTACCTTAGACATTAAGAACAGCTCATTGAAAAGCATACTGGATGTATGTTTTAAGGATCAGCCATTTTCTTATGTGATTGACGAAAAGCAAATTATAATAAAACAAAAAGAGCTTGCCGTGGCAATAGAAGTTGTTAATACCAACCCTATTATGATAACAACGGTAGAAGTAAGGGGTAAGATAGCCAACGAAACCGGAGCTCCTCTTAGTGGTGCCACCATTACAGAAAAAGGAACCAGCAACGCCACAATATCCAATGCTGATGGAAACTTTACTATTCAGGTAGCCGATGCAAAAGCGGTATTAGTGATTTCTTATGTAGGATACAAAAGTATGGAAGTAGTAACAGCTGGTAAAAATGATTTAATTGTCACCCTTTCTCTATTAAATGGAAGTTTAAATGATATTGTAGTGGTTGGTTATGGAACACAATCCAGAAAAGATGTATCTAGTGCTATTGGTTCTATCAAAGGTTCTGAAATTAAGGCAATGGCTGTAACTGGTGCAGACCAGGCAATACAGGGAAAACTGGCAGGGGTAAATGTTACCTCTAACGATGGAACACCAGGGGGTTCTACCAAAATAACGATTCGGGGTATTGGAAGTTTGAATAATACCAATCCACTATATGTGATTGACGGCGTTATGTCTAAGCAGGGCTTAACCAATATTGTTGCCAATGATATTGAAACAATCGACGTATTAAAAGACGCTTCTGCTGCAGCAATTTATGGATTGCAAGGTGCTAATGGTGTTGTAATAGTTACTACCAAGCGGGGTAAAAAAGGCAAATCTAGGCTAACGTTTGATGCTTATAGCGGTAACTCAAATGTTGGAAGAGAAATAGAAATGGTATCTCCGCAGCAATATGCTGAATGGAACAATGAATCCGCTAATCTTACCAATGCATGGCGTACTGCCAATGGTCGTGCTGATCTTATTCCGCTTAATCCAGCCTGGACTAACCCTGCTTCTCTAACAACGGGAACCAATTGGCAAAAAGAAGTTTTTAAAACAGCAAAAATGACAGATTTTCAGCTGGGCATATCCGGTGCTGATGAAAAAGTAAATTACGCTCTTTCGCTTGGATACCGCAACCAGCAGGGACTGATTCCAACGTCTGAATTTAAAAGATTGAACTCCCGCTTTAATATTGATTACAAGGCTACCAATTATCTGAAAGTTGGTGCCAGCATATCTTATACAGGAAGTAGAACAAGAGGTGTTGATAATAATAATTTGG
>JAYTTM010000813.1:0-1228 GCA_043745055.1 Chitinophagaceae bacterium
ACTGTTACCGGGGTAAAACAGTAGGTTGGTATATCAACTACAAACCCCTTTGGTTGCAACAATTCCTTTATGGTAGCAGTTTGGGTAAGGGTTTGAGTACATTGGCCAAATTGATTGATGAGTTTAATTTCATGATCTCCAGCAATGTCAAAAGTGTAGCGGAATCTCCTATCCCAATTATCAGGCGCTACGGTATCTCTATTGTCGATAATCCATGTAAAAGAAGAGGGGATGGGCGTGCTGGTATTTATAAGTTCAATTACAGACCTTTTACAAATGGTACCGGGCAAGGAAAAAGCTGAATTAAAATTGGCCACATTCAAATACGCTGATTTTGTCAATGTGTCCCTGCATCCCACTGCATTTTCAACCATCAGCGATACCGTATAATCGCCTTTTTTATTAAAAACATGAGCAGGATTTTTTTCAATAGATGTATTTCCGTCTCCAAAATTCCATAAATATGTAAGCGGTGATATGCCTACGCTATGGTTGAGCAATTTAACAGTATCTGTTTCGTAACATAAAAAAGCATTGGCAGCATCAAAAGATGCAATAGATCCTGGCAATACTTCCAATATGTTATTGATGGTTTTGCTTGCCCGGCAGCCATAGTTGTTTGTAACCGCTACAATCACTGACACCGTTTGCCCTTTTGTATAGGTATGATTTACCTGTTGCGTGCCTGAACCTCCGGTTTCACCATCACCAAAATCCCAAAAAAAACCTGCAACGTTTCCGTCGCCCGGTGTGGCATTTGCCGTAAAATTTACTGCCAATGGTGCACAACCTTTGCTCAGGGACGCTTTAAAATCAACAACAGGATTTTTATAAACAGTGATATTTTTTGTTTTAACCGTAGTCTTTCCCTGGTCGGTAACAGTAAGTGTAATTGCATAAGTTTGGTTATCGTAAAACATAGCAGCGGCATCTTTAAAGTGCGACTGGTTACCATTGTCAAAATCCCATTTATAAACTGTACTTGCCGTACTGCCGGTGGTAGTGTTTGTAAACTGAACACTAAGTGGTGAACAGCCTCCTTCCCTGTCAAATGTAAAATCTGCCTGTAATTGTGCCTTACCTTTCAAGAGTATAACAAGAAATAACAATTGCAGCGAAAGCGTTTTCAAGATAAAGCGGCGTGTCATATAATTTGGAAAGATTCATGCTTTTGGCAGAGTAGTATGAAGATAAGTATTTCTTATACATCTTGCACAGTACGTGAATC
>JAYTTM010000814.1:0-4535 GCA_043745055.1 Chitinophagaceae bacterium
TCTTTTGCCAGCCTCACACCAAAGAAATCAACCACGGAATCAACCCCTTTTTCTTTAGCTGCAGCTGCTGTATTGGCTGTAGGTTCAATGCCCAATACAGGGATGTTATTTTGATAAAAATATTGAAGTAAGTATCCATCATTGGAAGCTACTTCAATTACCAGTGAATTGCTGGTATAATCAAAACGTTGGGTCATCATTTCGGTATAAGCCTTGGCGTGCTTGAGCCAACTGCTGCTGTAAGATGAAAAATAAACATAATTGCTATCAAAAATTGCATCCGATTTTTTGTATTCATCTACCTGTACCAAATAACATTGATGGCAGGTATATACTTTCAATGGATAGTAGGTTTCTGGTTCCTGTAATTGTGCTTCACTTAAAAAAGAGTTAGATGCCGGAGAGTTTACCAGGTCGATAAATACATTCGTTAATTCCGTTTTACAAAATCTGCATTGCATAATTAAATTCCTTTAAAGTTTGCATCCAGCAATGGATGATGATTGTCTCTGGTTGAAATATTAGTAAGTGGCAAAGGCCATGCTATGTTAATCCGTTGGTCGTTATATTTTATGCCGGCTTCTACTCCCGGCGTATAAAATTGTGAGTGATGATAAATCAATTCACAGTTATCGCTTAAGGTTTGAAAACCATGTGCAAAACCTTCCGGTATATAAATCATTTTTTTGTTTACTGACGATAACTCAATGCCTGCCCATTGTAGAAATGTTTCGGAATCTTTGCGGAGGTCAACAATCACATCGAAAACAGCACCTGCAATACAACGTACCATTTTTATTTCGGCAAATGGAGGCAATTGAAAATGCATGCCTCTGATGCTGCCTTTTTCATTTGTAAATGAATGGTTCATTTGCACCCATTCCTTATCATGACCAATTGATTCAAATTCCTTTTTACAAAAAGTACGGGCAAACCAACCACGGTCATCTGCAAACACATCCAGATGGATTGTATAACTACCTTTTAATGATGTTTCGGTAAATATCATTGTTGCTGGTAGTTTTGTATTTGCTGCAAAGTATACTCGAAAATATTTTCAGGGAATTGTTTATACCAGTCGATGGTCCATTCAATAGCGGCTGAACTTTTTAGCTTTGGGTGCCAGTTTAATTCCTTTATTGCTTTGTTGATATCCAGTTGCAGTAAACCGGCTTCATGGGGTTGGTTTGGGTTTGATGTGTTAATCCAGCTTCCTTTTCCCCAACATTTTATTGCAATATTTACCAGGTCTTTTACCGGCAAATGATCATTTGCAACAGGGCCAAAATTATAAGCGCCTGAAAAGCTTGCAGCATCTTCATGTAATAATTTACCTAGCATTAAATAACCATGCAGCGGTTCCAATACAAGCTGCCAGGGCCTTACAGCTGTCGGGTTTCGCACAGGTATTGCTTCAGCTGCTATCAAAGAACGAATTATATCAGGTATAATTCTATCCTTGTTCCAATCGCCACCACCAATTACATTGCCTGCTCTTGCACTTGCTACCGCTTTTTGATGAGTAGCATACCTGGTTGTATTAAAAAATGAATTGCGGAAAGAGCTAACCACCAATTCGGTGGCTGCTTTACTGGCGCTATATGGATCGTAACCGCCTAATGTATCATCTTCCTTGTAATGATAATCGGTCTCCCGGTTTGCATACACTTTATCAGTAGTAATTACAATAACCGAGCATTTTCCGGGCAGTTGATTTACTGCTTGCAATAAGTTGGATGTACCTACAACATTAATTTCAAATGTTTCTGAGGGCACTTCATACGAACGTCTTACGAGTGCTTGTGCGGCCAAATGAAAAACAATAGCTGGCTGAAAATCTAAAATTTCCCTGGTTAATTTTTCAATGTTGCGGATATCGCCAATAATACTTTCAAATATTATATTGGATTCAACAAAAGCATATAAACTTTTTTCTTCGGTTGCCTCTAGCGCATATCCTTTTACAGTTGCACCCAATAATTGCAGCCAGGTTATCAACCATGCACCTTTAAAACCAGTATGGCCGGTAACAAAAATTTTTTTTCCTTTATAATAATTTTCCAACGATTGATTTACCACACTTTCCATTTTGCCTGATTTGTTTTCCAAAGTTCTTCCAATTCTATTTTATCCCTTAATGCATCCATGCATTTCCAAAATCCTTTGTGCTGGTATGCCATCAACTGACTATCGGCAGTAAGTTTTTCAAGTGGTTCATCTTCCCACATCATTTCACTCATATCGCCTTGCAGATAATTAAACACGGCTGGTTTTAAAACAAAAAAACCACCGTTGATCCATTTACTTTCGTCCTTTACCTTTTCCCGAAAAGAAACAACTTCTCCATTTTGCCCCAAATCCATTCCTCCAAACCGGGCATCGAGCTGAATGGAGGTAACTGTAGCCACCTTATTGTGGGAGGTATGAAATGCAATCAGGTCATGAATATTCACATCACAAACACCATCACCGTAGGTCAACAGGAAATCTTCATCACCAATATATTTTTGCACCTGTTGTAGTCGGCCCGCCGTCTTTGTATTTAAGCCTGTTTCTACCAGCGTTACTTTAAAAGCCTCGGCATTGCTACCATGAATTTCTGTTTTGTTATTGCTAAGATCTACAGTAATATCAGCGTTGTGTAAAAAATAATTCATGAAATATTCCTTTATAACATATCCTTTATAACCAAGGCAAACAATAAAATCATTGAATCCATAATGGCTGTACATTTTCATTATGTGCCAGATGATAGGCTTGCCACCAATCTCCACCATCGGTTTCGGTCTTGTGTCTGTTTCCTCTGATATCCGGGTTCCTAGGCCGCCTGCAAATAATACTACTTTCATTTTTAACCATTATTTTTTCAAAAATAGCTGAAATATTTCTTGTCAGCTATTTCATAGGCAACTTAGTAAACAAAATATTTTTACCAGATTTCAATTGACAGGCATTTTAGAAAGAATTTGCTCCCTTTAATGTTACTTATGGAAAATCCCCTATGTTTACATCTTAGCTGTACAGCCCATTATGTTGAACCCTGAAAAATACAAACATATTGACGATCAGCAACTACTGCTCTATTTTTATGAGGATAAAAATAATGAGTGGCTGGGCATACTGCTTAACCGCTACACCCTCTTGCTGTTGGGTGTTTGCATGAAATATTTAAAAAATGAGGAGGAGGCAAAAGACAGCGTACAACAGGTATTTTTAAAAACCATTACAGAACTCCATAAGTACAAGGTTGAATATTTTAAAAGCTGGGTTTATATGGTAGCTAAAAATCATTGCCTGATGAAGCTTAGAAATAAAAACAACCTACCAGTTGAAATAAATGAACAGCTACATGCTACCGCCGATGAACAGACAGATACAAAGAAATTACAGGAAAAAGATTTACTACTTACCAAAATGGAGCAGGCACTCGAGCAGCTTAATATGGAACAGCAACAATGTGTAACTTTGTTTTACCTGCACAAAAAAAGCTACCAGGAAATAGTTGCGGATACAAGCTTTTCCCTGCTACAGGTAAAAAGCCACATTCAAAACGGTAAAAGAAATTTAAAAATAATGCTGGAGCGTTTGCAAGAAAATGAACAATGATTTAAAAGACATATTATCTAACAGCAATAAAGATATTGACAACCAGCAATTGCTGGCCTACTTAAGCGATCAGTTGTCAAAATCAAACATCCATGAGGTTGAAAAAACCATGCTGGATGACGCATTTATGAATGACGCCATTGAAGGATTGCAGCAAATTGATAATAAAAAAAATATCCCCCTCCATTTGGAGGAATTGCAAGCCAGTTTGCAAAAACAACTGGCAAAAAACGCTAAAAGAAAAAAGCGTCGTTGGCAGGATAATCCCCAGACATACCTCATTACCATTATTGTAATTGTATTGATACTTATCTGCTTCGTAGTAATAAAAAAACATTTAGATAACAGGTCTAACCAACAACAATTGCCACATCAAACCACCACTTCTTTTATCAATCGTAAGTAAATATGCTCATAGGAAACCTGTATTTTCTTAAGCAAAATTTTAATTGCGGGTAAAAATTTTATTTACCAATTAAACAAATAACTAACTTTATTCAAAACAATCTCCATGCAATATTATGATACGGTGGTTGAGGCTTTGATAGGGCTTAAAGAAAAAGGCTTTACTCTTGATTTTAATATATCCTTCGACAGCATAAAATGCGAAGAACATAATTTTTGTTTGAATCCAAATGAATTTGAAATCATAGAAATTTATCGTTTTGAGGGTGACACCAATCCTTCTGATGAGGACATTGTATACGCCATCGAATCAAAAGATGGCACCATAAAAGGTACTATGACGAGTGCTTATGGTATGTATGCAGATTCGCTTAATGCAGAAATGATTAAAAAACTTTCCCGGCATAATTAATTCCTCAACAATTAAAATCTAACTATGTCCTCTATTATTGGCAGAAGAAAATTCCTGCAATTAACTGCTTTTACAGCCCCTTTGCTATCTTTTCAATTACCCGGAAAAGCAT
>JAYTTM010000815.1:0-1227 GCA_043745055.1 Chitinophagaceae bacterium
TGTCTCGTCCTGAAATAAGTTGTCACACAACCGACTTATTAAATGGAAACCATTGAGAACAAGTACAAAAAACGTAGTCAACGAGATTATAGTTTAGCTTTTAAACTACAAGTAGTATCAGAGGTAGAAAAAGGCGAGTTAAGTTATAAACAAGCCCAACGGAAGTATGGCATTCAAGGTCGAAGTACAGTTTTGGTTTGGTTACGAAAACACAGTATCTTAGACTGGACAATTTATAAATGGAAGCAACTTCCTACGATGCCAACTGTAAAAACGCCCGAACAAAAGATCAAGGAGCTTGAGATTTTATTAGCAAAAGAGAAAGAGAGAGTTCATGTTTTGAATGTGGCTATTGATATAGCTGAGGAATATTTTAAAGTTGATATTAGAAAAAAGTATTCTCCCAAACAATCAAGAAAGCCAAAGCACCTTTGATAGGTATCAAGGGGATAAGCAAATTGTTTGGGTTTAGTAGACAATCTTATTACAAGACTAAGAGTAACAGATCAAAACGTAATACGGAGTTAAAACAAGTCAGAGATATGGTTATGTGCATTCGATGTTCGATGCCCAGAATAGGTACTCGTAAACTTCATTTTTTATTAAAAGAAAAACTTAAAGAGTCAAATATTAGCATGGGTAGAGATGTATTATTCGGCTTTTTAAAGGCAGAACACTTACTAATCAAGCCTAAAAAAAGTTACGTAAAAACAACCGATTCAACGCACTGGATGCGAAAATATCGCTGCGGCGAACCGTCCTAATATCGCTAAGAATTTAATAATCACAGCACCAGAACAATTATGGGTAAGTGACATTACTTACATCAAAACAGACACTGGACATCAGTATTTGAGTTTAATTACGGATGCTTATTCAAAGAGAATTATGGGATATCAACTCTTAGACAACTTAACGACTCAAGGTCCTTTAACAGCCCTTGAATTAGCTTTGAAAAATAGAAAATATACGCATCAACTCATGCACCATTCAGATAGAGGATTACAATATTGTTCAGCGGATTATATCAAAAAACTCACTGAAAACAATGTGCAAATCAGTATGACAGAAAATGGTGACCCTTATGAAAATGCAGTAGCTGAAAGAATTAATGGAATACTAAAATATGAATTTCTAATCATTGATGGATTTAAAAATTATCAAGAAGCAAATCTGGTTATTAAGGAATCCATTGAAATTTATAACCAACAAAGACCACACATGAGT
>JAYTTM010000816.1:0-1226 GCA_043745055.1 Chitinophagaceae bacterium
AAAGATAACCTGAATAGTCTTCGTACTGCCCATACGCTATCTGCAGAAATATTACAGGTTAACGGCGCTATTGCAACGCATTTAAATCAGGAAAAATTATTGAATTTAGTATCTAAATATTATGAAGAATGAGCCATCCGTTATTAACCATATTACCCGAAGTTGCACAGGCATTAATTAAAGGCAAACCAGTTGTTGCATTGGAATCTACCATTATCTCTCATGGTATGCCTTATCCAAAAAACGTTGAAACAGCACTTGCTGTAGAAGCAATGGTAAGGCAACACGGAGCCGTGCCTGCAACCATTGCAATTATGGATGGTAAATGCCATGTAGGTTTATCTGTTGAACAAATTGAGTATTTTGGCAAAGCAAATAATGTTTGGAAAGTGAGCCTTAGAGACATGCCTTATGTAATAGCCAAAAATCTTTGTGGCGCTACAACTGTGGCTGCAACAATGCGGATTGCATCCATGGCAGGCATTAAAGTTTTTGTAACTGGTGGCATTGGGGGTGTACACAGAGGTGCCGAAAATAGTATGGATATTTCTGCAGATTTAACTGAGATGGGACAAACCTCTGTGGCAGTAGTTTCTGCGGGTGTAAAGTCAATATTGGATATTGAGCTCACGCTTGAATATTTAGAAACAAAAGGCATTCCGATTGTAACTATGGGGCAAGATGAATTCCCCAGTTTTTATTCCGCCAAAAGCGGCTACAATTCTCCGTTACGGCTGGATACAGCCAAAGAGATAGCACAACTACTTCACACCAAATGGCAATTAGGTTTGCAAGGTGCCGTTTTAATAGCCAACCCCGTACCGGCAACATTTGAAATAGTGGCAAGTGAAATGGAAGTACATATTCAGCAGGCGCTTACAGCCGCAGAAAACAACCACATCCGGGGAAAAGAAGTAACACCTTTTTTACTAAGCTATATATCCAGCCATACCAATGGTGAAAGTTTGGAAACTAATATTGCTTTGATTTTGAATAATGCAAAGGTGGGTGCAGCAATAGCGGTAGAGTATTTAAATTATATCACTTAAAACAAAGTTTTTTTATCCTAATATATATTTTCCGGCAACTTTGTCGTAAACCATTTTTTTCCATTACATTCATACTGAAATACTCAATTACGTTTACATGAGACTAGCTGCCCTAATCTTTTCAGTACTTTTTTATAATATATGCTTTGGCCAAATTTCATGCAATAATTGGTTGAA
>JAYTTM010000817.1:0-1225 GCA_043745055.1 Chitinophagaceae bacterium
TACTAACAATTTCATAGGATAGACTACATTTAAAGAATAAATGTTATCTTTGCTTCATGCAAAAATTAGCCAGCCTTACAGCCAAAAAATTAGATGGAAGAAAATTAACTCACGCCCAAAGTGAGTATATAAGAGTACAGGCAGTGAAAGCTGTAAGAATAAAAAAGCAAAGTCCTGAAGATGTTATCAAAACATTCGGTCTACATCGTACTAATATTTACAAATGGCTTCGTTGGTATGATGCGAATGGATTTACAGGTTTGAAAAGTAATAAAGCAAAAGGTCCTGCTCCTAAACTAACCGATAAACAGCTGTTGAAATTATGGGTCCTATTAAATAAAAATCCTTTACAATTAAAATTTGAATACGCCTTGTGGACGGTTGAAATGGTAGGACAATTAATAGCAGAACAGTTCGATGTGCTTTACTCTAAAGTACAGGTAGGCAGGTTACTAAAAAAGTTAGGATTAAGTAGACAGCGTCCGATAGAAAGAGCTTATCAACAAGACCCTGTTAAAGTAAAGGAATGGTTGGATAAAACATTTCCCGCAATTAAAAAAGAAGCGAAGAAACAAAAACGAGATATATATTTTGCAGACGAGGCCGGCTTCCACGCCACTGCACAATACGGCACCACTTGGGCACCTGTTGGTGAAACACCTATTATTAAAACAAGCGGACAAAGACAAAAAGTGAACTGCATTTCTGCTATAAATAATAAAGGTAAAATGCGTTTTATGATTTTTGAAGAAAGATTTACAGGATTAGTTTTTATAAGTTTTCTGAAAAGACTCATGCATAAACAATCTAATGCCATTACACTTATAGTAGATGGTCATAGAACACACTTCACTAAAGACGTGAAAGCATATATAGAATCGTTAAAGGGGGAATTAAAAATATATCAACTGCCACCCTATTCCCCAGAAAAAAATCCAGATGAATTAGTATGGAATAATGCTAAACAAAAAGTAGCGAAGAAAAAACATACCCCTACAAAGCAAACATTTAAAGAAAAAGTCAAGGCCACAATGACTGAAATTCAAAATAATACAAAACTTATTTGTGCTTTTTTTTGTGAAATAAATGTATCCTATGCTATGCAGTAGTTAGTAATGAGAAGATACTCCATCTGTTTGTTACAAAAGAAGAAAATAGTACTGTTGAAAAGGAGTATCCGCCATCGCCACCAGTAGCAACAGAGGTAATAGAAGAATTGCAGATG
>JAYTTM010000818.1:0-1225 GCA_043745055.1 Chitinophagaceae bacterium
CGTCCTGGTATTGATACGGTAGAAGCGCTGGCTCAGTTGCAAAACTTTCAATTTTTACAAAGCGAAAGTTTGGTAAAATTTCAAAATGCAGCAGTAGAACTGAGCAACTTTTTGTGGCAGCAAAACAATACCTGGTATCAATTAGGTTTAAATGTAGTACCTGCAAGTAATTGGAATCAACAGGATATTAGTAATATTCCGGTAGTAATGCAAGATGAGCTGCTGTTAACTGCAAGGCTTACCCATCCTAAACTTAGCATGTACAATTACAAATTGCAGGTATTGGAAATTGACCGGAAATTAAAGTTCCAAAGCTTGTTGCCTACTGTAAATTTAAAAGCAAATTTGCTTAACAAAAATTACAATGTACTAAAGGGGATTGGAGCTACGGATTATTTTCAAAACAATAATAAATTTGGAGTAAACGTTGGAATACCATTAAGGTTAAGTGAGGGAAGGGGCGGTTACAAACTGGCTAAATTAAAAATTCAGGAAACTAATTATGCCGTTTCGCTGCAGCAGCAGGAAATAGAAAACAAGGTAAAATATTATTACAATGAACTGATGGGGCTGCGTCAGCAAATAAAAATTTACAATGCTGCTTATCTTAATTATCAAACACTTTTCCGGGGAGAAGATATACGTTTTAAAGCAGGGGAGAGCAGCCTTTTTTTATTGAACACCCGGGAGAATAAAGTATTGGAGGCATTGCAAAAATTAATAGAACTTAAAACAAAGTTTTTTAAATCACAAGCTGCTGTGCAATGGGCAGCAGGGCAACTGAGATAATTTTTAAAAAAATAAAGAAAGGCGCTCCTGCAGTTTGCAGCAGCGCCTTTTTCATGGAATTATAAATTGTAAATTCTTTTTTCTTTCGGGTACTTAACCGTATAACTGAACCTTACTTTCTTGCTTTCGCCGGGTTGCAAGGCAAGCTTCCAGGTAAGGATACCGAGTTCTTCATTTACGGCTGCTGTATTATCCTTTTCTAATTGTACTTCAATTTCTTTTACAGAACTAATTGGGTACTGGTCTTTCAATAATAAATCTACCTGGGTAGTCTTGTTATTTTTAACAGTTATTTCATACGTAAAAGTTTGTTTGGTAAAATTGCCGCTGGTTTTGCTACTAGTGTAATCCTTTACCACACTGCATTTAATGGCTACCCTTTTATCTTTACCTAGTGAAAGATTCAATGTGTCGGCAGTACTGTTGGGGTCAATAT
>JAYTTM010000819.1:0-1224 GCA_043745055.1 Chitinophagaceae bacterium
GTAACTATTCAGTGCCAAAGGTAGCGATTAGGTGCAATGCATTCAAGACGTTGTTGCCATTTTTGATAGTTGTATCAATAACCGACCTAAGGATAGCAAATAGATTTGCATTTTCCAGTGTTTTAAATTGACCAGATATTTTTTGTTTTACCTTGATATTTCTGATAGCTCTTTCTGAGCCATTGTTGTCAGGTACCACATTTGCCTGCAGTAAAAAATAAAGGATACACTCTCGTTTTGCCAACAGTTTTTTCTGAAGTTTTTTGGACTTTTTGTGACTTTCTTCAGTTTGATATAGCAGCCAATGATTTAGTCTTTCAAAGAGTGCTTGGCGTTTTTGGTTGTAGTAATAATAATCTGTTGTGGTTAGTTCTTTTTTTAGCAGGATCGCATCCTGCAGCAGTGATTTAAATGCGGTAGCCCAACTACATTTATTCTTATAGAGTTCATTGATGTAATTGAGTTCCCGTAATAAATGTGCGGTACATATTTGATGTGCTTTTGTATTCATTTGAAAATGGCAAGGCCATCTATCATGTATTAATGTCGCATTTGGTAATCCGTTTTCAAAAGTTGCTGCAATCGTTTTAAACCCCCTACTTTCGGCACATACAATATAAGTTAGCGTATTGTTTTGCCAAGTCCATGCCCAATGATTTTTTCCATTAATATTCACTCCTGTTTCGTCAGCACCTATGCAAGTAGATTGTGCTATTTTTTCTTTTATTTTGTTATATACGGGCAAGGCCTTTTGTGCAATGCGCTGTAGTATGTTATTAATACCGCCAGTACTTATTGGCAAGCCCATTACATCGGATAAAAATTCCTTTGTTCTTGCATATGGTAAGTATTGCCTTGCATGTAAGTACCCTACCAAAGATTCTACATTGGGGCCATACTGTACAGGGTTTGCAACATGCTTTGGAAAGTTACTTACGGTAGTATGCCCACAGCAGCACTGCTTTTTATACACTTGGTGTTCTATACATTTTAAAACAATAGTGGGTATGTCTATCAATTGCCTGGTGCTAACCAATTCTTCATGATCATTAACAAGACTATTGCCACAAAGGCTGCATTCATTAGGGCTGTGTTTAATAGTCTCATCTACCTTGCTGCGACACTGCAAGGTGGTACCCTCATGACCTGGTTGACCACCTGCTTTTCTTTCTGTAGGTTCCCGTAAACTTTGGTTCTTTCTGGGTCGATTTTGGTCTTGTGATG
>JAYTTM010000820.1:0-4521 GCA_043745055.1 Chitinophagaceae bacterium
CCAATTACAATTTATAGCTCCATTTTCGTTATTTTGCAAAGTATTGAAAATAATTTTATTGTTTAATTACAAATTATCAAACAACACATATTTTTAACTATTGATAATGGGAGAAATCCTTTTTATTAATCAACCCAAATTCAACTTTTAAATTAGATTACTTATGTGCGGAATAGTAGGATATACAGGCCCAAGGGAAGCTTATCCCATTGTAATAAACGGATTAAAAAGACTCGAGTATCGTGGCTATGATAGTAC
The DNA here is from genome assembly GCA_043745055.1 of Chitinophagaceae bacterium. Taxonomy (GTDB): domain Bacteria; phylum Bacteroidota; class Bacteroidia; order Chitinophagales; family Chitinophagaceae; genus Ferruginibacter. The sequence goes on from JAYTTM010000820.1 coordinate 259, forward strand.
CGGTGTAGCATTACTAAATGGTGGCTTAAAAGTTTACAAAAAGAAAGGCCGTGTGGCAGATCTTGAAAATTTTATCATTGGAGAAAATATACATTCTCATATTGGTATAGGTCATACTCGTTGGGCTACACACGGCGAGCCTAATGATAGAAATGCTCATCCGCATACTTCTGCAAGCGGAAAGCTGGCCATGATACACAATGGTATTATAGAAAATTATGCACAGATTAAAAAAGAACTTGTCGGTAAAGGGTACCATTTTACCAGCGATACAGATACCGAAGTATTACTGAATTTTATTGAAGATATCAAAAAGAACAACGAGTGTAACCTGGAAGAAGCGGTAAGAATTGCATTGAAAAGAATTACTGGGGCCTATTGTATTTTACTGATTGATGAAGATACGCCGGACACAATTATCGCAGCCAGAAAAGGAAGTCCGCTTGTAATTGGAGTTGGTAAAGGCGAACACTTTTTGGGTAGTGATGCCACGCCCATGCTGGAATATACCAAGGAGGTTGTTTATGTAAATGATTATGAGCTCGCCATTGTGAGGCCGGATGAGCTTATTCTTAAAAACCTGGGCAACGAAAAAATTACCCCTTTTGTTACCAGGTTGGATATGGAATTGGCTGCGATTGAAAAAGGGGGCTACGACCATTTTATGCTGAAAGAAATTTTTGAACAGCCCAGCACTATTTATGATTGTCTTCGGGGCCGATTAGACGCTGCAGCAGGGCAAATAAAAATGAGTGGCGTAGATAAAAATATGGAGGCATTTAAAAATGCAAGCCGCATCATCATTGTTGCCTGCGGAACCAGTTGGCATGCAGGTTTAGTTGCTGAATATGTAATAGAGGAGTTGTGTCGTATACCGGTTGAAGTGGAGTATGCATCGGAATTCCGCTACCGAAACCCCATCATCAACAAAGGTGATATTATTATTGCCATTTCGCAAAGCGGGGAAACTGCCGATACACTGGTAGCTATAGAAAATGCAAAAAAACAAGGTGCTATTATTTTTGGAATTGTAAATGTAGTAGGATCTTCAATTGCCAGAATGAGCGATGGTGGAGCCTATACGCACGCCGGTCCGGAAATTGGCGTAGCAAGCACCAAGGCATTTACCGGACAGCTGGCAGTGCTAATGATGATGGCTTTACAAATTGGTAAAGTTCGGGGCACTATTAAAGAGGAGCTTTTTAGCCAATTATTATTTGAATTGGATGCAATACCAGAAAAAGTTGAAGCCCTACTAAAAAATGCAGATGCCCTTAAAATAATTGCAGAAAAATACAAGGATGCAACAGATGCATTGTTTCTTGGTCGTGGTTATAATTTCCCAATTGCTTTGGAAGGTGCTTTAAAACTTAAAGAGATTTCTTATATCCATGCAGAAGGCTATCCAGCTGCAGAGATGAAGCATGGTCCTATTGCATTGGTTACAGAAATTTTACCCGTGGTATTTGTAGCAACTAAAGATAGTTACCACGAAAAAATAATTAGTAACATGCAGGAAATTAAGGCCAGAAGAGGAAAGGTAATTGCCATTATTACAGAAGGCGATGAAGTAATTCCAACACTGGCGGATGATGTGTTTTTTGTGCCACCGGCACACGAAATAATGGCGCCACTGCTAAGCTGTGTTCCATTACAGTTGTTATCTTACTACGTTGGGGTTGCAAAAGGAGTGGATGTAGATAAACCAAGAAACCTGGCAAAGAGTGTAACTGTAGAATAATAAGTTGGTGATTAGTGATATATTTCTTGTGGTTTTACCACTAATACACCCTGTTTAAAACTACAAACTATCAACTACAAACCAATACCTGTTAATGAATATTATCAAAAAACATCCGGTACACGATTTAGGCTATAATTTCATCGATGAAAAATATATTCCTGAAGGGAAGGACGAGTATTACCTGCGAAATAAACAAAATCCTGATTCGGAAAAATACCGCAAATTATCTTCGTTTGAAATAGAGGTATTGGTACGCAACAGCAATACTTCTGATGACTGGAACAAAATTTTGGTTACGTCTTTATTTAAGCCAGAGCTTGTAAAAAATTGCAAATTTTTTGGACTGGTTCGTATCGGAAATTTGGAACAACTTTACCTGGAGTTTCATAACCTGCGCATGCCGGTGGGTTTATATAATAGTACCATCATAAGTTGCGATTTTGGTAACAATGTTTGTATTGACAATGTTAACTACCTCAGCCATTATATTATTGAAAATGAAGTGATGATTGCCAATGTAAATGAACTGTCTTCAACCGACAGGGCAAAATTTGGCAATGGTATTGTTTTCGATGGAGAAGATGAAAAAGTAAGAGTATTGTTGGAGCTATGTAACGAAAATGGCGGACGAAGTGTAATGCCTTTTGATGGTATGTTGCCCGGTGATGCACATCTTTGGAGCAGGTATATTGCTGATGAAGCACTGGTAAATAAGTTTAAAGAATTTACCGATAATAGATTTGATAAAAGCAGGGGGCATTATGGTAAAATAGGCGACCGTACGGTAATTAAAAATTGTAAGATTATTAAAGACGTATTAATAGGCACAGATGCCTATTTAAAGGGTGCCAATAAATTAAAAAACCTTACTATCAACAGTGATGCTGACCGTACTTCTCAAATAGGTGAAGGTTGTGAAATTGTAAATGGTATTGTAGGCTTTGGTTGCAGAATTTTTTATGGAGTTAAAGCAGTTCGTTTTGTAATGGCCTCCCATTCTCAGTTAAAATATGGAGCAAGGTTAATCAATTCCTATTTGGGAAACAATGCTACTATTTCTTGTTGTGAGGTGTTGAATTCGTTAATTTTTCCTGCGCATGAGCAACACCACAATAATTCTTTTTTATGTGCAGCACTTATAATGGGGCAAAGCAATATTGCAGCAGGGGCCACCATCGGCAGCAACCACAATAGCCGCAGCCCGGATGGTGAAATAATTGCGGGCCGTGGTTTTTGGCCAGGGCTATGTGTAAGCCTTAAGCACAATTCAAAATTTGCATCCTTCACCATACTTGCAAAAGGTGATTATCCGGCAGAGTTAAATATACCGGTACCATTTTGCCTTATCAGTAATGATGTGGCCAATGATAAATTGGTTGTAATGCCTGCTTATTGGTTTATGTACAATATGTATGCACTGGAACGCAATGCCTGGAAATATATTGATCGTGACCGCAGGACAATGAAAATTCAGCATATTGAATATGATTATCTTGCTCCGGATACTATTAATGAGCTGTTTGCTTCTCTACAGATTTTACAACAATTAACGCCCAATGAGGATGGAATTGCAACTGTTAATGGTTGGGAAAATACACATCGGAATACCGAAATATTAAAAGTGCCACAGTCAATTTCTTTGTTTAAAGAGTTGATACAATATTATGGAACAATCAGGATAATGGAATTTATTCAGCGTGATAAGTTTGCCTCCTTTGAAGAATTAAAGAAAAATCTTACTGCCAAAATTCAGCGAACTGAATGGTTGAATATTGGCGGACAATTGATGACTAAAGAGGCTGTAAATAAATTGAAACAGCAGGTAAAAACCGGAAAAATTAAGAACTGGCAGGAAGTGCATGATTATTATAAAAGCCAGGGTAATTTGTATGAATCTGACAAATTGAGCCATGCATACACGGCTCTTTTGGAAATATTGAACATAACACCCCGACAGTTTACACCAGCATTGTTAAAAGATTTATTGCAGCAACTATTGGTTACCCGGGGTTGGATGTGCAAGGGTATATATGAATCCAGGGCTAAAGATTATACTAACCCATTCCGGCAAATGGTTTATGAATCTTACGAAGAAATGAATACAGTAACTGGCAGGTTGGAAGACAACAGTTTTATACAAATGAAACTGGCTGAAATGGATATGTTGAAAAAACAGGTAAAGCAAATTGTGAGGAAATTAGCCTTGTAAGGAATTTGAATTGCTTTTGATAATAATTTCTTAGGATTAGGCTCTTAGTTCGTAAAGCCTTAGTTAAACTCTATTTACTTTTTTGCCTTGATGCAAAAAAGTAACAAAAAAAATCAAGGCTGCGAATTAAAAGGCTGAAAATTTCAACAGAATCCTAAAATCAAGGAACTCGCCGCAATTAGTAAGAAACTTTGAAGTTTCTGCCCGGCTCAAACAACCTTGATTTCTTAACGGATGCTGTTAAAATTTTCTAGCACTTTTAATTCGAGGCCGCAGCAGTATTCATTTGCGAAGTATGTGCCTAATCCTA
>JAYTTM010000821.1:0-4518 GCA_043745055.1 Chitinophagaceae bacterium
ATGACTAAAAGATACTTCGAGCATTTCGCACCCAGATGGATAATTTTTTGTTGTGATGTTGTCCTGATTTCCATTGCCTTTGCACTTTCGTTTTTTTTAATGCATCATCTTTCCGTAGATTTTGATGCCATGGTAAAATTTGTGCCTGCATTTATTGTTAACCTTTTTATTGGTGCATGCTGTGTGGCAGTGCTGGCTACATACAAGGGCATTATCCGCTATTCTGAAATAAAGGATATTTTAAGAATTATAAAATTTGCAGCCCTTCAGTTAAGTTGCTGGTTAGTAATTTATTTTGTTTCTGGCAGCAGGATCTTAAACGGGGCGTCTTTACCATTATTGGTGATCAACTTTTTTACAGTAAGTTTTTTAATGGTTCTACTAAGGCTGCTGGTAAAAGAAGTGTACTTCCGGGCACAGTCAAAACCCAATATAACCCAAAGAACACTTATTTTTGGAGCAGGTATGATGGGAAGAATTGCTAAAAAGGTATTGGAACAGGATGTAAACATGAATTCTACCATGGTTGGTTTTATTGACGATAGTGACAATAAAATCGGTAAAAAAATAGAAGGCTTGCCTATTTACAGTGCAGAAGGTGCCCAGTTAGTTAAATTGATACAGGAAAAGGGTATCAATCAATTATATATTGCCGTTGATAAATTATCAGTAGATAGAAAAATTGCACTTAGCGATGTATGTGCGCCATTTAAAATAAAAATAAATGTAGTGCCCCATGCCTATGAATGGAGCCGTGGCCTGTTCCAGAAAAAGCAGGTGAAGGAGATGAATATTGAGGAATTACTACAGCGGGACGAAATATTTTTACCCAATGATTTAACCAATGCCAATTACAAAGATTCGGTGATATTAGTAACGGGTGCTGCAGGCTCCATTGGCAGTGAAATATGCAGGCAACTGGTTAAACATAAACTGCAGAAATTAATTCTTTTGGATCAGTCAGAATCCGGTTTGTTCGACCTGGAATATGAACTAAAACAAAAAGGTATTCCTGGCAGGATGTTACAGGTAGAAGTGGCTTCAGCAAGAGATTATCACCGAATTAAAAAAGTATTCAGCAACCACAACCCAGATGTTGTATTTCATGTTGCAGCTTATAAGCATGTACCTTTAATGGAGTTTTTTTCCAGTGAAGCCGTACTTACCAACGTGTTTGGTACCAAGGTAGTAGCAGATCTTTCATTGCTGTACAGTGTTAAAAAGTTTGTATTGGTTTCCACGGATAAGGCCGTAAACCCAACCAATGTAATGGGTGCAACCAAGCGTATTTCAGAAATTTACATACAGTCGTTGAATGATCGGTTTGAATCATCTACCCATTTTATTACAACCCGTTTTGGCAATGTATTGGGCTCCGCAGGCTCGGTAGTTGCTACCTTTAAAAAGCAAATTGCAGCAGGTGGTCCCATAACAATTACCCATCCTGATATTACCCGTTATTTTATGACCATTCCCGAAGCTGCCAAGCTGGTGCTGGAAGCAGGTAAAATTGGTAAATCAGGAGATATCCTTTTGTTTGATATGGGCCAACCTGTAAAAGTTGTTGAGCTTGCAAGGCGGATGATTCAGTTAGCAGGTTTTGTACCTGATAAAGACATAGCCATTAGGTTTACGCAATTAAGGCCCGGAGAAAAGATGTACGAAGAACTGTTTAAGGATTCCGAAGAATTTGCAACAACAGACCATCCCAAAATATTAAGGGCAACAAAAGCAACGGATACCAACCCTCATTTTTATGTTTTGCTGAATGAATTGCAGGAAGTAGCACAGTTACACAATAATGAGGCAATACCTAATATCATTGGAAAAATGTTGCCAGAGTTTGTTCACTCGCCAAATAAGGTGTTTAAAAAAGAGTTGAATATTGAATAACGACATTATTACAACAAAATAAATTATTAAAACAATAGCTGCTTTTATAAAAGTAGCTTTTTTTATTTTAGCGATAATTTCATTAAATGAGGATTTGTTGCAGGTAATAATACAATTCACGTTTGTTACCTAAACGATATCATTAATTACTTCGTTTGATATTTTCATCCAATTGTGGCTTTTGAATAAATGTGCGACGGGCTTATTAATTCAAATTTAATTTGTCTCTTTTTTTTCTTCTGTTTGCAGAATTATAGTAAACAAGTAGTTAATAAACCAGTAAATAATAAAAGGAAGTGGAGTTTGCAATCTGGATATTGTTTGGTAATAGTTGAAGATGATAAGGTCTATCCGGTAGGCTCTGTTGAAAATATGTACCTCTCCTAATTGATTTCCAATGTACAATGCTATAAAACGAAAGACCCACAAGCAAGCATACACCAGCACAAATATTTTAAATGACTTTACAGATATGGTCATTCTTAATGCAATTAACCCACCAATGATTGTTGGGATAAGCATAATATTTAATTCATTGTCTAATTTTGAAATTGAGAAATTAAGAAGAACCTGATTGATATGAAGCCAGCTAAAAATCACAGAACATACCAATAAGCCTGTAAGATAAATAACTAATACTTTAACTGCTTTTTTCATCTGTTTTCCCCTTCTTTATAAATAACAACCAACCATAAAATATCAAGATATACATGAGAATAGTAAAGAGATAATGGTGGCTGAAATCGAATGCACTGTGTTGGTAAACATTAATAAAATAAAGAGCTGTTACCCGGATGATGTTGGCAAAAATTATTGCTATGATACCCCCAATACTGAAAATTATTTTTCTTTTTAACGGATAAGGCAGTAAAACTATAATTCCCACATAAATAAACATCAGGTCAATGCCATTGCAAACATCAAATACCCCAAAAACCTTTTGACCGTTTTGCATTATGTGTGCACGACCTTCTTCCGGCAAGTCAATCCATGAAACGGCTACTGTTGACGGGGATAAAATATTAATACAACGGGCAACTGTGCTTGTAATTAAATTAGTTAAAGGCCTGTCAATTATTCTGGGTGGCCGTAAAATAAGGGCGTAAACAACAAACCAAATACTAAATAAAATAAACAGTTTTATAAAAAATTGAACAATCCGCTTATTTGATAAAGAGTGTGCTCCATTTAAAATAGAATTTATCGGTTTCATATTTTTTAAAGTAAGATGCGTCTCCAACAAATTTATAGTAAAAAGCTATCTGTATATACCATTATCTTTTGATTGCATGCATGGCTGGGGCTTTAATCAAATTGCTGTTACTATTCCGATGTTGATTTACCTCCAGTCATTTCTCTAAACACATCTTCCAAACTATATTCCATACTCTGCAACGAAATTATATTGAGGTTATTATCGATAGATAATTGAAGCAGTTGCTTTTTTACAGTTTCTACATTGGTACATTGTATGCTAAAAGTACCTGGTGCAGTATTTTTTAAACTGGAAACTGCTTGCAGGTTGCTAAAAAAATCTATTGAGACTTGTTCTTTAAATTGAACCGCTATAGTTTGTTCCGCAGGACTATTTTTTTGTAAATTACTTAGGAGGTCATTAGCCACAATGTTGCCCCTGTTGATAATGATTACCCTATCGCAGATGGCTTCAACCTCTTGCAAAATATGGGAGGAGAAAAGTACGGTTTTGTCTTTACCCAGTCTTTTTATTACTTCCCGTATTTCAATAATTTGGTTGGGATCGAGGCCAGTAGTTGGTTCATCCAATATTATTACTTCCGGATCATGTATCAGCGCAGCAGCAAGCCCTACCCGTTGTTTGTAGCCCTTACTCAATTGACTAATTTTTTTGTTGGCTTCCAATTGCAATCCAACTGTTTCAATTACAGCTTCCACTTTTCCCGACAAATTTTTTACCTGCTGAATACCACCAGTAAAATCAAGGTATTCCCTTACGTACATGTCATGGTACAATGGGTTTAGCTCGGGCAAGTACCCGATCTTCTTTTTTGTGTACAAGCTATTTAAACTGACTGCTTCTCCACATACATTGATTGTCCCGCCATCAGCTTGCAGGTAACCAGTAATCATTTTCATTGTGGTGCTTTTACCTGCGCCATTGGGCCCGAGAAAGCCTACAATTTCTCCTCTGCCAACTGTAAAGGAAATGTCATTAACTGCTTTTTGGGTGCCGTATATTTTGGTAAGATTGGAAACCGTGATGGACATAATTTACTTTTAATGAAACTTGGTAATATCTTCTATTTTTTGTAACCTGCTTTTCTTGCTTTTTTGTTGGTAGCTCTGATCAAAGGTTATCCAAAACGCCGATAGTTTACATCGGCATTTTAATTATTCATCTATTCTATTACTTCGTATCATCTCCTCCTTCCGGCCGTTGTTGCTGGCCACCCCTGTTTTGTGGAGGCCTTTGTGGTGGCCTGTTCTGGGGCTTGTTGCCTCTTTGCTGGTTGGGGTTATTTTGATTATTATTTTGTTGGGGTCCGGTATTTCCCTGTCCCCTTTGCGGAGGCTGGTTGTTATTACCCCGGTTTTGCTGCGGTTGGTTATTGTTGCCACGATTTTGTGGCGGCTGATTATTATTCC
>JAYTTM010000822.1:0-1223 GCA_043745055.1 Chitinophagaceae bacterium
TCCCGGTAGGTTTTGGCCAAAATACTGGCAGCAGCTATCGAAGCATATTTGCCATCTCCTTTTACAATGCATTGATGAATAATTTTTTTGTAAGGTTTAAAACGGTTGCCATCTATCAATAACATTTCCGGCAAAATAGTTAGCCCCTCAATAGCCTTATGCATTGCTAAAAAAGAAGCCTGCAAAATATTTATCTGGTCGATGGTATTATTGTCAATAGCAGCCACAGCAAAAGCAATACTTTCTTTTTCTATAATGGGCCTGAGCATATCCCTTTGCGCTGCAGTAAGTTTTTTACTGTCATTTATTAACGGGTGAAAAAAATGGTTGGGCAAAATGACGGCAGCAGCATACACCGGCCCGGCATAGCAGCCTCGGCCAGCTTCATCCACGCCTGCTTCTGTTAAATGTTGCTGAAAAAAAGGTAGTAGCATATTCGTTTAACAAATATCATCTAAACCGTGTTATTATACATCATTCTTGTTTCATCAAAAATTGCTTTGGTAATTTTGCATCCGCTATGATAAATACGATAAACGAAAAGTCAAAAAGACAGGTAGCCAATTGGTTGTTACTCGGTGTGGCTATGATTGTAGTGCAGGTTTTACTGGGAGGCATTACCCGGCTTACAGAATCGGGGCTTTCTATAACAGAATGGAAACCCATTACAGGCGCATTGCCACCTATGAACAACATTGCCTGGCAGGCAGAGTTTGATAAATATAAAGGAACAGATCAGTTTAAATATGTACACCAAAGTTTCTCATTGGGTGATTTTAAATTTATTTTTTTCTGGGAGTGGTTTCACCGGCTGTGGGCAAGAATAATGGGCATGGTATTTTTAATTGGTTTTATCTATTTTTTAGCAACCAAAAAGTTTAAAAAAGAAATGATAGCGCCGATGATTACGCTTTTCTTTTTAGGCGCTATGCAGGGTGCTATTGGCTGGCTGATGGTAAAAAGCGGGCTGGTTCCGGAAAAATACTTTGTAGGGCATATAGAACTTACCACCCATTTAATGGCAGCGTTGTTACTGTTATCATATACGCTCTGGTTTGCATTAAAATTAAAAGTTCCCGAACGACAGTTAGTCACCCATGCCCCGTTGCAAAAGTTCTTACTGCTAATAACCGCTGTACTTTTTTTACAGTTGATATACGGAGGATTTATGGCAGGTATAAAAGCGGCAGTGGTAGCACCAACCTGGCCAACTATTAACGGTT
>JAYTTM010000823.1:0-1223 GCA_043745055.1 Chitinophagaceae bacterium
TAATATGCAAAAACTGGTGATCAGTAAAACACTGAAAGATTTTGAAGAATTACTCGACCAAACTCAATTTGCGAGGATACACAAATCCTATATCGTAAACCTCAGATACATAAAAGAATACAGCACTACTGATGGCGGAATTGTAAAAATGACAGATGGCAACCAGTGGAGCATCAGCCGAAGGCAGCTGGATATTTTCCTCGAAAAAATGAAGATTTCCAGTTTAATGTTTGGAAAATGAGCTTTTTCTGTATAAATTATCCTTCCAACCTGCCATTATTGCCTTAACAGCTCCCTATCGCACACTCATTCATACTTGGTACTCACACAATTATGACCCGGCGTTGCACAGACAGGATTGCTTGTATGCGAGAGTGGTTCTAATTTAAAGGTAGGCGAAGATTTAGTCATTCACAATTATATACCATACCAATGAAAGGCAAAATAGAAATAACAACGATGGCGAGGTTTATTGCGATTGCATTAACAGGAAACATGATAATTCTTTTGCTTTTATTTAGTAACATAACAAGCTGCAGACAGCGAATTCAGAACAACGATTATTTAGTATTGTTTGAAGATACAGTTACAAACAAAAATGGGTATAAAAATGTAAAAGGGGACATCGTTATTCCTACCGGAAAATATGTAAGATGCTTCACCGATACGTTTAGAATTTATGCATTTGTTGTAAAATGGGGCGGTTTTGTAGCTATTGACAGACAAGAAAACGTTTTGTATAAAGTCTTCTCTTTTGACAACGGACCGGACGAGGCGTCTGAAGGACTTTTTAGAATTATGGAGAATAATAAAATTGGATTTGCCGATTCATTGACAGGTAAGGTGATCATTAAACCTCAATTTGATTGTGCTTATCCTTTTGAAAATGGGGTTGCCGAGGTTGGCATCGGCTGCAAAACACATTATAACGGTGAACATAGTAGTTGGGAAAGTGACAATTGGTATTATATCGACAAGGCAGGAAGGAAAGTAGAGAAACCAAAGACAACAAAAGATTGATAGACATTTGAACAAAGCATGTATGGGGAACTGAATATTATGCCTCATGTTAAGAAACAACAGACCAAAATGAAACAACTAGTATTTTTTTTATTGATTTTGGGAGTGATTTCTTGTGACTCGACTACTAAATTAAAATTAAATACTGGAGAAATACTAATTACATGGCAGGATAGTATCGCTGGGGACTTCTCATTTAAAGA
>JAYTTM010000824.1:0-4516 GCA_043745055.1 Chitinophagaceae bacterium
TCCTGCTATTTTGCTCCTTTTTATTTGCCTGTTTTCCATTGCAATTGCTTGCACAAAAAATTTCTTCAGCAGAAATAAAACGTATGCAGCAACAATCAAAGAATGTAACCATCATTCGTGATAACTGGGGCATTCCACATATTTATGGCAAAACCGATGCTGATGCTGTATTTGGTTTATTGTATGCACAGTGCGAAGATGATTTTAAAAGAGTAGAGCTTAATTACATTGAAAAGCTTGGCCGCCTGAGTGAGGTTACCGGAGAAGCTGATATATACAACGACTTATACATCCGGCTTATTATTGATTCGGCCGATGCCATCAAAGATTATACAAATGCGCCGCAATGGCTAAAGCAAATTATGAATGCCTATGCAGATGGCATAAATTATTATCTCTACAAACATCCAGAAACAAAGCCTGCATTGTTGCAACATTTTGAACCCTGGTATCCGCTGCTTTGGACAGATGGCAGCATTGGTGCCATCAGCACCGGCGACATTAATGAAGCCGAGCTACAGCGTTTTTACACCGGCAAAGATGTACCGCTTGCCATGCGAAAAAGAGAGGAAGATTTCAGTAGCGGTTCTAATGGCTTTGCCGTAGGGCCATCTAAAACTGAGTCTGGAAATGCCATTCTTTATATCAATCCACATGTTACATTTTATTTTAGGCCAGAAGTACATGTAAACAGCGAAGAAGGTTTAAATGCATATGGAGCAGTTACCTGGGGGCAGTTTTTTGTTTACCAGGGGTTTAATGAAAACTGCGGTTGGATGCACACCAGCAGCAATGTTGACGTGAGCGATATGTATGAAGAGCAAATTATAAAAACAGACAGCGGACTTTTCTATAAATACAACTATGCTCTAAAAAAAGTAATACAAAAAACTATCCCTGTAAGTTATAAAGAGGGTAACAATATTAAAGTAAAAAATCTGCTTGCCTACTATACCCATCACGGCCCCGTAATGACCAAAAGAAACGGCAAATACATTAGTGTAAAAGGGTTTAACCGCTCTATGACTTCACTGATACAAAGCTGGCAACGTACCAAGGCAAAGGGCTTTGATGATTATAAAAAGAATATGGAACTGTTGAGCAACACCAGCAACAATACCGTGTTTGCAGACAATAAAGGAAACATCGCCTACTGGCATGGCGACTATGTTCCTAAACGAGATGAAACTTACAATTGGAGTAAACCCGTTGATGGTAGCATTATCAATACAGAATGGAAAGGGCTGCATAGCCTCGATGAAATTGTACACGTGTACAATCCCCCCACTGGGTTTATACAAAACTGCAACTCCACGCCTTTCACAGTATCTGGCGGCAGTAGTCCGCAGCGGCATAATTATTTCCCCTATATGGCACCTGATGGAGAAAACTTTCGTGGGGTAAATGCAGCAAGATTACTGGCAGGTAACAGCGCATTCACTGTAGATAAAATGATAGCGGTAGGATATAACCGCCAACTGGCCGCTTTTGAAATTTTAACACCGGCATTGATCAGTGCTTTTGAAAAAAACATTCATCCCGGCGACAGTTTGTTTGCGCTGCTTGCAGAACCCATTGCTGAATTAAAAAGATGGGATTACGCTATGAATGAAAGCTCAGTTGCTACCTTGCTTGCAATTGAGTGGGCAGAACATTTACCTGCGGCTGTGCGGAAGGTTTATATTGAAGAGGGTGAAAAAAGCCAGGTAGAATCAACAAAAGAATTTGCGGCTATTGCAACAGCTAACGACTTGTTGCTCCCCCTTGCAAATGTGGTGAATGAATTAAAAGCAAAACACGGCAGCTGGAAAATTACCTGGGGTACTGTAAACCGTTACCAGCGCATCAGCAGCGATATTAACCAGCAGTATAACGATAAGGAAGAAAGTTATCCTATTGGCTTTGCATCTGCACTATGGGGGGCGTTACCCTCTTATGTAAGTAAATATTTTAATGGTAGCAACAAGCGGTACGGTGTAAGTGGCAACAGTTTTGTATGTGCAGTTGAGTTTGGCAAAAGGATAAAAGCAAAATCATTGCTGGCAGGCGGCAGCAGTGGCGATATTAAATCAAAACATTTTAATGACCAGTTAACAATGTATTGTACCGGTCAGTTTAAAGACGTACTTTTTCATAAAGAAGATGTTTTGAAATACAAAGAAAAAGAATACCATCCTGGAGAATAAAACTTCGAAAGAATCTACAGGATTATTTTTTATTCCAAATTTCCATTTCTATTTCAACATCCTTCAGGCTTTCTGTAATATAGGCTTCATAATTATAAGCATCAGCTATAAAATTATCAATTGGTTCACTCATAGAAATTCTGTCCCAGTCAACTTCTTTTTTAAAATCTATCCAAGTGTAATAATAAAAATCATCACCATAGTGATTGTGATCATCTTCGGTATGTCTTGATTTAGCCTCAATTTCCAGGGTATTATTTTCAAAATAAACAGACCAGCTCCGCCAGTAAAATCCAGTTAGCTTCTCACTACTATCTATTATATGCCTGTCAAAAATATCCAAGCAAACATTCCACGATTTAAAACTGTTGGGACGATTAATATTTTCCAGTAGATATATTATTTCATTTGCTGTCTTCTTGTCTGTTGAAGTGGCACAGCCCAGGCCGGAGACAAATTTTATAAAAAGCTTTAAAGATTGAAGCTGTTGATAGGTATCCGTATCTATAATCCAAAAATCATCCATCGGTATTTTTTAAATGTATTAACCCCTCATGAACCGTTTGTAACCGAAGCAATGCGCTGCTAAAGGTTGAATAAAAAAATCAATTTACTTAATTATTTCTTTGCTTTTCAGTGGCTCAAAAATCAAATTGAATTATTCTAAATTTAATCTTTATCCACAACTCTTTTTTTCCTTATTTTCACTATTCATCACATCAGCATTATGCCGTTATTTCAACAAGCAGTTGTAAAAAAATACATCCACGATCTTAACAAAGAAAAACTACAGGCTGCCTGGCTACAGTTTCAATTGCATTTCCAAAATTCCGCCATTCAACAAAATATATTAAATGCCAAGGAAGAAGAATATCAGGAAGGTTTTGTAAGAGACCTGTTTGTAAATATATTGGGTTATACCTTAAAACCACAGCCAGACTACAATTTGGTGATGGAACAAAAAAGTACCAGCGATGCTACCAAAAGCGATGGTGCTATTTTAAAAGCTGGTAACGTAACCACCGTGATTGAATTAAAAGATACGGGTACCACCCTGCTGGATAAAGTAGAAAAGCAGGCCTTTGGTTATAAGCACCAGCACAAGCATTGTGTATATGTAATTACTTCCAACTTTCAGCAGCTCCGCTTTTATATTAATGATGCTATAGATTATGAAGCCTTTGATTTGTTCAGGCTTGCCAAAGAGGAGTTTGCGTTGCTGTATTGCTGCCTGCAGCAGCAAGCTTTGCTGAATGATGTGCCGTTGCTGATGAAACAGCAATCCGTGGCAGAGGAAGAAAACATAACCAAAAAACTGTATGCCGATTACAGCCATTTTAAAAAGCAGCTCTTTGCCGATATTACGCAGCAAAACTCGGCTTACAATAAACTGGAATTGTTTAAAAAAACGCAAAAACTGTTAGACCGTTTTTTGTTTATACTGTTTGCAGAAGACCGCTTATTATTACCACCCAATAGTGTAAGAGAAATACTGCAGCAATGGGAGCAATTAAAAGAACTGGACAATTATGTGCCACTATACGATAGATTTAAAAAATATTTTGGCTACCTCAATACGGGTTACCAGGGAAAGCAGTACGAAATATTTGCGTACAATGGCGGCCTGTTTGCGCCCGATGAAATATTAGACCAGATTATTATCAACGATCAGTTGCTGTACGATAGCTGCCGCACACTCAGCAACTATGATTTTGAAAGCGAAGTAGATGTAAATATTCTGGGCCATATTTTTGAGCACAGCCTTAGTGAAATAGATGAAGTAGAAAGACAACTGAGTGTTGTTGTTTCCCCCCTCTCCGTTGGAGAGGGGCCGGGGGTGAGGTCTGTATCCAAACGTAAAAAAGACGGCGTCTTTTATACTCCCCGCTACATAACCAAATACATTGTAGAAAATACCATCGGCGCTTTATGCACACAAAAAAAAGAAGCGCTGCAAATAGTGGAGGAAGCATTTGCACCACAAAAAAGAAAGGCCAACGCAGCACAGTTATTACAAAAGCTGGATGACTACCGGCAGTGGCTAATGCAGTTAACTATTTGTGATCCCGCCTGCGGCAGCGGTGCTTTTTTAAACCAGGCGCTTGAGTTTTTAATAGCCGAACACCAGCAGGTGGATCTTTTAAAAAGCCGCCTCTTTGGCGATGCCATGATACTAAGCGATGTAGAAAACAGCATACTGGAAAACAACCTGTATGGTGTAGATATCAATGACGAAGCCACCGAAATAGCCAAACTAAGCCTATGGCTGCGGACTGCCCGTAAAGGCCGCAAATTAAACAGCCTTAACCAGCATATTAAATGCGGCAACA
>JAYTTM010000825.1:0-17118 GCA_043745055.1 Chitinophagaceae bacterium
GTTTAGTCAATGCCTTACTACCGAAGATGCTAACAACACCATCTCATTTTGCCAATTCGGTAATGGACATATTGGTAAAGAGGATGAAAGCACCAGCAATATCCTTACTGCACAAGCACAAAAATGGATGGTAAACATATTTAATATGGTAATGAACCCTGCCATAAAAAAAACGAAAGGTTTACGGGGTACCTGTAGCGGTGCCGTAAAAGTTACCAAAGATGATGGGCTTTTTCCTTACAAGTTATACAGCTATATGCAGGAGCTTGGCTGTACTAAAAGCCACAAATTATACGAAAAAGAGGAGAGTGGAATTAAAATTGAATTTGCTGTAAATACCTTGTACAGTATAGCCAAAGCAATGGAACATGATGAGTATGTTTGGGTAAAAAAATCGCAAGAAAAAATAACTGTCTATGATAAAGTAAATGGCAGACAGCTTTACCTGCTAAACCAGCCAACAGTATCTCATCAATATCCCGATGCAGCTTTTTACACCCGGGATGAAGACGGTACTAAAAATATGTTGATTGCCAAAGATGGGGATCCTTTATTTATGCCGGTTAGTATTAAAGATGCTTTGCTAACACTAAAAAATATTTATGTGTACTTAGTTAACGACCAAAATAAAACTTATGCCGATTTTGTAAACCAGGGTGTGGAAGGTTTTCTTGCACAAATGGATTTACCAAATTTTGAAAAATCGTTTGGCAAAGTAGCTACTGAAAAAGCAAAAGCCGATTATATAAAAACGTATAATGAAACAGTAGCAGGCTACAAAAAAATGATGGACGACAACATCTTTAAAAAATGGATTGCCACAATTGATACTTATCTACAAAAATCATCTGTAGCACAATTAGCCAAACCTTGTATTGTTGCCAGAGAAATTATTATCGACGAAAAACCAATTACGGATGCACTGTTTTTAGTTAACCCAACGGATGGTATGCAGTATATTACCATCAACCCGGTTTATACCAACAAAAAAAAACCCACCACACCGCAATTTGTAGTAGTACAAATCGCTATAAATGCAAAAAGCGCCTTTAGCCTATCCGGCAAAAAAGATTTTGAAGACAATATTGATTTTGGAAAATTGAAATCATTAATACAGTCTTTTTAATAAATAGGTTAATGGAAGTAGCTTTCTAATTTTAAGCTCGCCATTACAGGAAAAGGAGCGTTCTTTCATAAAAAATGCTCATCGGTGTATACTATAAGATAAAACTTTACAGGCAGCATGGAATCTAAGTGTCACTACAGGAAATGGTTTTAAAAAAGGAGAGGAGGGAGTTATAAGTTTTTCAAAAGACGTTGCTCATTTTAATAATTCTTGCTGACACCGGGAGCATAAGGGAGTATTAAAATAGCGTTTAAAAAACTGCCCGAAGCATTCGTTGATATTTTCCAAATTGAAAGATCAACGGAAGATAATTGCTAAAAATTTACTACTCTATCTTTCTAACAGACTAGTATTTTATATTTTCTACAATAAAAAATTAAAACAATGAAAAAATTAATTATCTCTTTTGCTATTTTAAGGCAGTTTAAGGCCTTTACGTAGCCTTACTTGCAAATGCAAGATGGAAACAAAAATATTGGCGTATCAGCAGGGGTAGTAGCACAGGGCGGTATTGTAATTGATTTAGATTACATGCTGCCGTATAGCAGGATACATAAACCATCAATTATTAATTTAAGCGTCAGTAAAGTAATTAAGTTAACCCAACGAAGATGAAGTCAATTTTTCTGTTACGCCGTCCGATGGGTTAGCTTACTTATTGTATAAAGACTTTTCAGCTTAGCCTTTACAACGTAATTATAAAGATTTTACATTACGCAAGCGTTTAAAGCAATATACAGGATAGAGATAGCTAAAGCTGGTATCGTGGCCGATTATTTCTATCAGCCAACTACAGTAAGGAACTATTTTTTACAATAAGAATGAAAGGTTTTTTTTATTAAGTGAAACTTTATTTAATTCAGTAAAAACGGGTGCATTTTAAATTGTGCCAACTCCAAATGGTTGCTGAGGACACCAACAACGGCTCAGCCTCGGTCGGTGTCTCCATCGACCGAAAAAATTTGAAATGCCCCCGTAAAAATATATAAAATGAAACTATTAATTTCCTTCATCATTGGAATTTATGCAGCCTTTAAAGTACTAGCTATGTATGCAGATAATCTTAACAACAAGGAAGCGAAAGAGCATCAAAAAAAGTATTTAGAATTGGATAAAACAGTAGAACTTTTTGCAAAAAAATCCAGACTCTGTCGGTGTCCACCCACCTAAATCGAAAGCTATATCCGATAGGTGTCGGATTTGAAATGCACCCGTAAAAAAAATATAAAAAGAAACTATTAATTTTCTTCATCATTGGAATTTATGCAGCCTTTAAAGTAATAGCTATGTATGCAGATTACCTTAACAACAAGGAAGCAAAAGAGATGCATAAAAAAAATTACGAAAACTATGTAATTGATTGTAGAGTTTTTTTGAAAGATAACATTGTTCAGCATTGGACATATTTTTAATGACAGCAATCCACATCAATAAAATCTGTTTCTTTATCTGAATTATAATTAAACATACCCTTTCTGTCGCTACGATAAAAGCCCCAGGTTGATTGATATGGTGTTTGCACTATTTTAAATTTTTGTCGATCCATATTATACGCATAGCGACTTATGCCATCCCAATCCCAGGCAGATTTTAACCAGATTAATTACTGGTTAATTGTACGCACTTAAATTTCTTTTCAATTGTTATCATATACCAATACTTTCTTTCCGTTTTGTTGCATTATTCCAATTGTGCTGTACGTTCAGGAAAAATGGCACAAGACTGCAACACCACCGTTTGCCAGGCCTGCAATATTTAATCTGATAATAACTTCATTAACTGCGGTCCACAGGGTTAGTATAAATGCCATCGCCCTGATAGTCCTATTTTTTTGTTGGCGGTACAAAAATACTGACAGAAAAAAAGAGAAATAAAAAACAATATTCTTTTTCATTGCAGAAAAAAAATATTTTATGAACTTCCAAATTACTCTTCTTTCATGATACGAACCGGACCTAATAATCCTGATGAAATTAATGGTGAATCTTTGGTAAAATAATTCCAGGTGGTAAAACAATACCTGCCTTTTGAAGGCCGTGGCTGTTTGTTTAAAAACCAATCTGGAAATTCTTTTAAAGAATTGCCACCACTGATGTAGCCGGGTATCCATTCGCAATCTGCCGGTTCCTGCTCATCGCCAATTAATCGGTTTGCCCACACATTGGTTACTTCAATTACAAGCAGGTTACCAGTTGGTTTTAATAACCCCGGGGGAATTTTTATTTTCCAGGGTGCCGTCCATACAACACCCAAATCGGAATTATTTAATTTCACGCTTGCAATATGTTTTACCACCCCCAGATCAAGATACAGTGGTACTTGCCTGCCGGTTACTGTTGCTGCAGCCACATCAAAATATTTTTGATACACAGCTGTACCGCTGTAATATTTTATACCTGCCTGTTCATTTTTTGTCCAGTCTGCCAGCGCAGAAAAAATTACCGGCTTAGCCGGCCCACCCCAGGCATCATCGAACTTAACCTGCCATGCACCTTTAATCGTAAGCAGTTCTTTAAAGGCCGGAAAATTTATTTTTTTATGCGTTATATTTTTTGCGGCAGCTGTGCGAAAGACAATAAAAAAGCTTTGCGCCTTATCAAATTTTAAAAGTAAACTTGTTGTATTATTTTGCTCATTAAATTTAGGCAGGTTACGCATGGTGCCGCTTACAGGATCCCATAACTCAGGCTGCATACCCTGCACTTTAAATGAGCAAACAGCAGCACCGGCATTACGGGATGTATTGGCTACAAAATAAATATCAGTATTGTCTTTATGGCGATGGATAGATTTGACAGTGATGCCTCCTGTTGTATCTGACAGTTCAAAATCACCCTCCTGTTTTATTGCAATGGCTCCCCATTGCAATAATGCCTGGCAACGTTGCCAGTATTTTACCATTGCTTCGCCGGGTTTCCACCAGGTTTGTGTACGGTCAAAATGCGTTCCCCACCTGCCCATGGTGGCACCAGGTTTATAACGGTCATCAAATGCCTGTTGCACAAAACGGTGTAAAACCATTCGGTTTACACCATCACAAAAGGCCGCATCACCAATAGGTTTTAGCCAGGCCGGCGTTTCATCCCATTTGCTGTAAGCGGGGTCGCCGGTAAAGGCTTCGGCTTCAATTAAATTCTGTCCTGATTTTCTTAATGCAGCAACAGTAGGCTCTAGTTCATACGGCGAATATTTTCCCTCGTTTGTCCAAAATTCTGTCATTACATTTTTTACCAGTGGCATTATTTCATCCAGCCTCCACGGACCTCCATAAGGCTCACTTAAAAAAGTAAGATTGGCTGCTTTTAATTTTTCAGCCAGGATGGTAAAATAAATATCACGGTGCAGATCTTTTATGGTAGCATCAAAATCAGCCATAAATTTTATTGAATCCTGCCGGCTGCCAATTATTCTGCCTGCAAATGTTGGCAATAAGGCTGTAAGATCATATCCACGTCTTACCAAAAATTCCTGTCTCATTAAAGGTGTCCAGGTAGGTAAACCTGCTTCATAGCTATCAAAGTGAACATGCGTAAACCCTGTACCAATAAGGCCTGCAAGGTATTTTTTAATTTCGCTAATTACATGGTCTATATGAAAACCTACCGCCTTCGCACTCATTTTATCGCATTCCAAACCGGTGGCTTTCCACTGTGCAGGTTGTATGTAGGTGCCGGTGGTGGTATGGCCAAATCTGTAAATGATCCACTCACCAGCGGGGGCATCCCAGTTAAGTTTTCCATCGGGCTGCATGTTACTGCTAAGGTCTTTTACATCTTTTTTATCTACCACACCTGATGCCGGAAGAGCCAGTACCGAAATATCTTCATAATACGTTTTACGGGCTGCTACTTCCGGTATTTCCACCAATCCGGTTTCTCCATTAAAAATGGGATACGGCGTGTGTCCTCTTGCATCTACCTGCGGGCGCTGTAATTGTATGCTCACCTGTGTGTTGCCGTTCACTTTATTTTGCGACCAGCATATCTCCTGCATAGACAGTTCAGGTGTTATCCAGGTACCTCCGCTTGCTTCATATCCTGCCCCATTGTACATGCCAAAATCCATACCCAGCCTTTTGGATTCTTCCGCTGCAAACTTTACCAGTTTCCACCAGGGTTCTGTCCAAGAAATAATTTCAGGCGTAGGGCTTTTGCCAATTACTCCTGCCCAGGGTGTGGTAATATCTGCCAAACTAAACATGGTGGTTCTGTTGAAGCCTTCCTTTTGTAAAGCTTCCAAATCTTTTGTAATACCAGCCTTACTAAGATTGTTACCCATCCACATCCATAGTACACCCGGCTTTGCACTTTCGGGTGGGTTGAGAAAAACTTTTGCCGGGTTGTTATATTGAATAGTGTTTGTTTCTTTTTCTTGCTGCGAGATAGACTTAACTGAAATAAAAAGCATCAAAAAAAACAATGCTTTTTTTATTATTAAATATCTCCTGTTAATGTTCATTGGCTGAGTTTTTTCATGAAGGTAAATTAGGTAAAGTAAATAAAATTATAGAATTAGGCATTTAGTTCGCAGAGGCACTATACTTATGTGTTATACTTCATTTTCTTTTTATTCTTGATAAAAAAAAGAAACAAAAAAAATCAATCCGCCGCGGCGGATAAAATCAAGGAACTCGCCGAAAGTAGTTCTATGGATTGAAGCTTATGCCCGGCTCAAACAGCCTTGATTTCTTAACGGATTATGTTGAAATTTTCTAGCACTTTTTATTAGAGGCCGTAGCAATATTCGTTTGCAAAGTAAATGCCTATCCCTATTAAGTTTTTCTCTCCATAAACTGTATTAATTTTATTTTTTAGCAACATATTTGTAAAAGATTTACAGTTATATATTACTACGGGAAATTAAATAGATGCTTTTGCATTAAATGCTTAATGTATTGTATATAGTGGAGTAAATAAAATAACGGATTATGTTAAAAAATAATTCCCTCCGAGGAATCGGAGGGAATTTCTTTAACCCTTAAAACAACCAACACGAATCATGTTGATATTTATATAACATTACAAACGTAATTTGGTTGTAATTGGGTTGCTTTTTATTTCAAAAAATTTTGTTAATGAATTTTTAAGGCCATTATACTAAGTCAAAGAAATGTCCAATACTTGTTGCATTGTCTTTACATAATGAAATTTGGTACCCTTTATAAACAAGGGGTTTATTTCCTCCACATCTTTTTCATTTTGCCAGCACATGATTATTTCCTTTAGCCCGGCACGCTTTGCAGCCAGCACCTTTTCCTTAATTCCACCTACCGGTAATACCTGTCCACGTAAGGTTATTTCACCTGTCATGGCAAGATATGGCTTTATTCTTCTACCGGTAAAAGCACTGGCCAATGCCGTCATCATGGTAATACCTGCACTAGGGCCATCCTTTGGTACAGCGCCTTCCGGCACGTGAATGTGGATATTTTTTTTATTGAATAACTCCGGATCGATGTTTAGTTTTTTTGCATTTACCTGTAACCAGGTATAAGCAGTGGAAGCACTTTCTTTCATCACATTACCCAGGTTGCCGGTCATTTTCAATTCACCTTTACCATCACTCAGGCTGGTTTCTATAAATAAAATATCGCCACCTACATAGGTCCAGGCTAGCCCAACAGCTACACCGGCCATGTTAGCTACCTTGTACATATCGTTGTTGTACTTGGCCCGGCCTAATATTCTTTCAACGTCTATTTTAGTAAGTGTAGGTTTTAGTTTATCTTTTGTAGCAAACTGTTTGGCAAGGTTACGCATTACACTGGCCAGCTGCCTGTCTAAATCTCTAACACCACTTTCCCTGGTATAATCCTCAATAATTTTTTCCAGTACCGTATCGCTCACTTTTACAGTAACATTTTTTAAACCATGTGCTTCCTGTTGCTTGGGAAGTAAGTGGCGTTTAGCTATCTCTATTTTTTCTTCCACCGCATAACCACTTAAATCAATTATTTCCAATCTATCTCTTAAGGCAGGTTGAATGTTGTTGATGTTGTTGGCTGTTGCGATAAAAAGCACCTTGCTCAAATCGTACTCCAGTTCAAGATAATTATCGTAAAAAGCGCTGTTTTGCTCTGGGTCCAATACTTCCAGCAGGGCAGAAGAAGGATCGCCATGGGCTGTATTGCCAATCTTATCAATCTCATCCAATATCATTACCGGGTTGCTGCTTTTTATTTTGCGGATACTTTGTATTATCCGCCCAGGCATGGCGCCAATATAGGTTTTGCGGTGACCACGTATTTCGCTTTCATCATGTAACCCACCAAGGCTTACCCTAACATACTTGCGGGCAATAGCGTGGGCAATACTTTTACCTAAACTTGTTTTACCAATACCCGGAGGGCCAATAAAACAAAGGATCGGGCTTTTCATATCGCCTTTAAGTTTTAATACGGCTAAATATTCTAAAATCCTTTCTTTTATTTTGTGCATACCATAATGGTCATTGTCCAGTATTTTTTTGGCTTTCTTCAAGTCATAGGAATCTGCGGTATAGTCCTCCCAGGGAAGGTCAAGCATCAAATCAAGGTGATTGTACACCACCGAATAATCCGGGGTGCTGGGGTGCATCCTTTCCAGCTTTTCACAACCTTTCTTAAACATTTCCTTTGCCGAAGCCGGCCATTTTTTTAGTTCGGCTTTTTTCTGCATTTCCTTAACCTCAGCTACATTATCACCGCCCAGTTCTTCCTTGATGGCTTTCATCTGCTGTTGTAAAAAATACTCTTTTTGCTGTTTATCCAGCTCCGCACGGGTTTTATTGGTAACCTTGTTTTTAAGTTCGGTGTATTGCAGTTCGGTCTGCATCAGGTTCATCAATAATTCGGCTCTTGCCTTTATGTGATTTGTTACCAGCAGCTGCTGCTTTTGTTTTATATCGCTGTTAAGGTTGCTGCTAACAAAATGAATTAAAAACGCAGGGTTTTCTATGTTTTTTAAAATAATGGCCGCTTCGCTGGGCAGGTTGGGAGATATGGCGATAATTTGTGCAGCAAGGTCTTTGATGCTGCCCACCATTGCATCAAAATCACTGTCGCCTTTTAAAATCTCTTCACCTAATACCTTAATTTTTGCTTTAAAATAGGGCTCGTCGGTGGTTATTTCCTCTACTTTAAATCTCTTTTTACCTTGTATTATAATGGTAGTGCCACCATCGGGCATTTTAATCATTTTGGCAATTTTAGCTACCGTTCCAATTTCTTCCAGGTCGCTAACAGTAGGCTCTTCTACACTACTGTCTTTTTGCGCTATTACACCTATCAATTTGTCAGCCTTATAAGCATCACTTACCGCCTTTAAGCTCTTATCTCTCCCTACTGTAATGGGTAAAACCACACCTGGAAATAACACCGTGTTGCGTAACGGCAACAAGGGTATTTCGTCGGGTATCACTTGTGTATCATTGTCTTCACTGTCATCTTCATTTAAAGGAATGATTGGCATAAACTCCATTTCATCTTCGGGACCTTGTATAAAAAATTGATTACTCATAGTTTGTTTAATAATTAGTCAAAATGTCAATCCAGCCATTTATTTTGTTGTATTTCAGGCGGATATGTATAGTGGCAAGTATAATGCCGAAAGGGTTTTATCAGTTTCTGTTGAAAGGTTTATATTTTTTGATTGATGCAAATTTGATGGATATTAATCAATATTGTGCAACTAAAATTTTCCTCACGGGCACAGGGCTTAAGCCTCATGGGATTTAAAAACAATTTGTTTGGTAAAATATAAATGCCCGTGAGGGGCTTTGTTGTTTTTATTTTTTATCGCTTTTTATTAACTGCCTGGTAAAGCAAGTCCATCGCAATTTGCCCAAGGCTCATTCGGGTGCCTGTTTTGCAAAGTCTGCGCCTTATATTTGTTTATAATTAGTGAAGACATAAATGCGCTAAAATGATAGGTGCCCTACCGTTTGCTGGCTCTACGAAAATTCAATCATCAGCAAATTCCAAAATCAGTGTTCGGTGTCACCACCGAACACTGATTGCGTTAGAATACCTCCAGAAAATGTGTAAGCAACCCAAACTCATCCACAATTTGTTCATAAAATTTTCAAAACCGTGGTCGGTGTCACAACGACCACGGAGGCAGATAAATTCTTACCCTCTAAGAAATCTTTAAAAATTCATAATGAAACGGTTAAGTAGATTTTAAGCTATTCTAGAAATTCGACTAAGTTTCTTGCCTTAAAACATTAATAAATGATACCTTTTAAAATACCCTCTTCACCAGGAAATTAAATTGTTAACGAGCAAAAGGTCATTGTAATTGAGTGCAATAGTTATAGAGGTAAAAATAATTATCTATTTGAGATAGAAAGGTTTGATGTTGCCAGATATAAATCAGCATTCAAAAGTAATACGATACCTGAAGAAATAGATATTTTACGTTTAGCATATTGGTCTAAAAATAACATCTATGAAACGCCAGCGGAAGGCTATGAACCAATTTTTTATTTGGGATAATTTGTTTCCGCAGTAGTGTTTCGTGTTTCCACAAATCACCTCTCGCCACGTTTTACTACCTGCCATTTATTTGGCTCTTTTTTTTAAAATTTATTTCATCAACAAAGAACAAAAAATTTTAAAATGGAAATGGTTGTATTGTTTAGTGGAGGCAGGAGCTAGGGCATTGCCATTCAATACGTTTACCCTATATACCTGTATACCACGACCAGCCTGTATCGCCTGTGTCAACAAACTCGTCTGTAATAACAATGCGTTGAAGGTATTTTACACTTTTATAACCTATCTGAGTTTCTACCCTTAAGCGCACGGGTGCACCATGGCCAAGCGGCAGGTTGCGTCCGTTCATGCCATAGGCCAGCATGGTTTGTGGGTGAAAGGCATCGAGCATATCAATGCTTTCCATGTACTGATCGTAAGCATAGCAATTTACAAAACGGGCTGTGGGTAAAATGCCAGCACTTTGCAGCAGCAGGCTTAGCCGCACACCTGTCCATTCTGCTATGGCCGTCCAGCCTTCTTCGCAGGTATGGCGGGTGATTTGTTTTTGAGCAGGCAGTTTTTGCAGCTCTGTCAAAGAATACAAACCCGGCCTTGCTACTTTACCTTCTACAGATAACTGCCAGTTGCTGAATGCCCCGGCATGCAGGCGTTGGTAGGCTTCGCTGTAATAACGGGAGGCGCTGTCGCCGGGATTGATAGTGCCCGTAGCGGGGAAAGAAGAAATATCACAATGCTGGTATTCTTTTGCAAGTGATTGCCCCGGCAGCAAACTGCGGTGCGCTACGTAGGTAAGTGCATCGCCCATTCGCAATATATTGCCGTAGGTAGGTGGCAGTTTTTTTACGCAGCCCGGTAGCAGCAATGCCCCCAGTGAAGCTGCCCCGGCTATTATTGCCTTTCGCCTGCTGATGAGTTGATTTTTTTTCATATTATTTTCCGATTGTCATTGCTTTAACCTGTTTTAAAAACCCTGACCGTATCACCATCATCACATGCACCAGCAGAAAAAGCACCAGCGACACGGATGCAACAAAGTGAATGGTTCTGGCAGACTGTGCACCAAAAAATATTTTTAACAGAAACGGGTATGCGGCTGTTATTGCAGGAGACATAGTGAACCCTGTAAGTACTGCCACCGGCAACAAAAAGAATATAACAAACAGGTAGGTTGTTTTTTGCAATAACCCATAATTTGGACCACCGGTGGCGGCAGGTACCCGCATGCGCAGGTGGTTCACCATATCTTGCCAAACAGCGCCTTTGCTTATCTCTGTTTTTTTGGGTAACAGGTTGTTTTTAAAATGGCGGGAAACCAGTCCGGTGAGCAGGTAAACCAAACCTGCCGTTACCAAAAACCAGGCAGCTAAAAAGTGCAGGCTTCTTCCCCAACCATTCTGGTTAAATATATCGAAAGTGCGGCCGGCAGTAACAGCCGAGCCTGCCGTGTTAAAAAAGGCGGTGCTTTTTTCCCAACCACCATGCTGATAATTTTTACTGATGGGCAGTTCAAATAAGGCGGGGGTAAGGTCGTTACCAGCTTCGCCCCAGTAAAGCCTTGGGTGACACATCAGGATAACCACACCACTAAAAGCCAGCAACAAAAAACTCAGCGTAACAATCCAATGAGCCGTTTTTACCCAGCTTTTATGCCGTTTGTCTGCTGTAGTTGTGGTTGAAAAAGTCATGGCGATGTTGGTGTTTGAGTGTGATAAATATATGGCTTTTTTACATTGGGGCAAACAGTAATTTATTGGCTCTTCAAGTAGGCTCAGGTTTCAGTCCGGCCACCTGTTATTACGAATGCCGGCATTAGCTTAATTCCGCTGCCAGCTTCACTTGGCATTTAAAAGTTACCAGGCTAGTCTCTACCAAGGGCTTGGCAGCGTTGTCGTGGGACTCGCCGCTATCCGGGAGGACTATTCAAATCTATATATAATTTATGCCCGTTGGTCAGAGACCAGACGGAGGCGTAAATAATTTTTTGAGGATGGGGTTTAATTAGCTCATGCACCCCACTGCAATAGCGGCGGTTCTGCCCGGCACTTACTATCAGCTGCTGTTAAAAAATCCGTAGTAACCAAAAACAGAAATGTTATAGGCAGTAGATATAATTTTTGAATTGAAGTGTATTAAAAGCGTTGCAGTAGTAACGATGGGCAGCAGGTAGGAGACTTGCGCCAGATGGGAGCGGCATACTGAAACAGTTCAAATATTTGTATATTGCAGTATGAGTTGGCAAGAATATATCATTTCAGATAAACAAATATTGCTGGGAAAACCTACCCTAAAAGGAACAAGGATTTCAGTTGAACTTATTTTGGAATTGTTTTCAACAGGATGGACTGAAAAGCAAATTCTGGAGTCTTATCCTTCCGTTTCGCCAGAGTCGCTGAGAGCTGTTTTTGCGTATCTTAAAGAATGTATTCAACAAGAACTTTATTTCCCCATTTCAGCATAAGCATGTTTTTAGCCAACGAAAATTTTCCCCGCCCAAGTACGCTTCTTTTAAGAAAACATGGCATTCATGTGAAAAGTATTCAAGAAGACACTCCAGGGATTTCGGATGAAGAAGTAATTGAAATTGCCTTAAAGTTGAATTTAATCATACTCACTTTTGATAGTGATTATGGTGCGATAATTTTTAAATATTCAACAGACAATCCCCCATCAGTTGTATACTTTAGAGAAAAGGGAATAACTCCTGAATTTGCTGGTTTATCCTTATTATCCTTGCTCGGCAATTCAGAAATATCTTTGTTAGATACATTTACAGTTATTGAAGTAAATAATATAAGACAACGGTTTTATAAAAAATAGTTCCACTACTTCTGCTCCGAGTTTAACTCCGCATTTAAAAGTTCCCAGGCCTGTCTCCACTAAAGTTTTTGTATCGTAGCCGTGGCACTCGCCCTATCTGGGAGAGTTGTTCAAATCTTGATAATAATTTTTTAAGCTGGCGTGTATTTAGGTCAAGCATCCTGCTGCAATAACGGCGGGTTCTGCCCGGCACATACCAGCCGCACGGAAATGCGCCTGAGAACTCTTATATTCTGAGGGTGATAAGGAGGGTAATGAAACTATTCTCACCACATTTTACTACCTGCCATTTAGCTGGTTCTTTTTATTAAATTAATTATAGCAAAAAATAATACTTTTTAAAATGGAATTGTATGTATTGTTTTGTAGTGACAGGGCACCATGGTATTTGGATTAGAATTTAATTCCTAAAAAGATGTGTAGTATTCAATTTATTTTTTACATTTAACTTGAATTGATAAATAGTTTTTTCTCCCCCCCTCCTGGAAAAGAATTTGTAAACTGAACACGCTTTTTCACTTAAAACTATAATTAAATGATACCAGCTAAAGCCTACGCTGCACAAACTGCCGCATCGCCACTTACCCCTTTTGATTTTGAAAGAAGGAATCCCGGACCACATGATGTAGAAATCGATATCCAATTTTGTGGCGTTTGCCATACTGATATTCATTTTGTGAATAACGACTGGGGTATGTCTATTTATCCAATGGTACCAGGACATGAAATTGTTGGCAAAATCGTATCGGTTGGTAGCCATGTAAAGAAATTTATGGTAGGAGATATGGCAGGTGTGGGATGCCTTGTTGATTCCTGCCGTGAATGTGATTACTGTAAGGAAGGGCTGGAGCAGTTTTGCCAGGGAGGGATGGTGCTTACCTACAGTGGGTACGAAAAAGATGGAAAAACGGTTACACAAGGTGGCTATTCTAATAAAATTGTGGTAGATGAAAATTATGTTTTAAAAATTTCTGAAAAGCTTTCTCCTGCACATGCTGCACCATTGTTGTGTGCTGGTATTACTACCTATTCCCCTTTACGGCATTGGAAAATTGGTAAAGGCCATAAAATTGGAATTGTTGGATTGGGAGGCCTTGGACATATGGCTGTTAAATTTGCGGCTTCCTTTGGTGCAGAGGTTACTGTATTGAGTACTTCGCCGGGCAAAAAAGAAGATGCATTAAAATTAGGCGCACATCATTTTGTTGTTACTACAGATGAGCAACAATTAAAAGCAGCAGCCAATTCTTTTAATTTCATATTGGATACTTTATCTGCTCCGCATGATTACAATAAATATATCAGCCTGCTTAAAGTAGATGGTACCATCATTTGTTTGGGCCTGCCTGTAGAACCCATGCAGGTTCCGGCTTTTAATATTGTTTTTACCCGTAAATGTATTGCAGGATCACTAATTGGCGGTATTGCAGAAACACAGGAAATGCTGGATTATTGTGCTGAACACAATATAGCTTCTGATGTGGAAGTGATACCTATTCAACAAACAAAAGAAGCTTTTGAAAGGATGCTCAAAAGCGATGTTAAATACCGTTTTGTCATTGACATGGCTTCATTATAGTAATATATTTTTGCCTCATTGATTTATTAACACAATGTAAGTTTCTTTCCCAGCAACGTCTCTCAACGAGCCAATAGCTTAGCCGAGGACGTTGCGCCTGCTGCGGAGATTCTTGTCTTTATAAATCACTTTTTACAATATTTTGCAGCCTGCCATTTGTCTGAGTTTTTTAGTAAATTTATTTCATCAACAAAGAACAACATATTTTCAAATGGGAATGCATGTATTGTTTTAGGGAGGCTCGAAACATAGCATTAGGGACAGATGGTTCTTTCTTGGGATATTTCTATAGCAAATCTTTTATTACTTTTAAAGCCCTGTGGCAATGCCCATCTTTCCGCTTCGGGATCAATTGATCTTTTTTACATACAGTTCATCTACCAGTATCATCACCAATGCCAGTAATGGCACAGCCATAATTATACCCATAACACCTGCTAAACTTCCCATCACTAACTGGCCAACAATAGTTAACGCAGGGGGCAGGCTCATCATTTTTTTTTGAATTACTGGAGCAATGATATTACTTACCAGGGTTTGAATGCCAATATAGATCAGTGCCACTATTATGGCCGTATTGGTGCTAATAGTAAGGGCAAGTAAAACTCCCGGAATCATTGCAGCAAAGGAGCCAAAGTTGGGAACAATTACAAGAATGGCTGTTATAATCCCCAGAACCAATGCAACAGGGATATGCATAATATTCAGTGCAATGGGAAGTAAGATGGTTATTAAAACCATTGAAATTATCGTTCCTTTTAGCCAGCTCTTTAGGATTTGGCTACTACGATCTAATATTTTTTTTGCTAAAGGTTTATTGGTTGATGGAATAAGCTTTATAATTCCGTTTTTATAAAGGGCAGGACTTGCAGTAAAAAAAATTCCAAGGAACAAAATGATATATAGATCGCCCAGCACACCAAAGCTGGTACTAAAAAATTGCTGTGCTGTGGCAAATAATTTATCGGAGTTATTACCTGAAACGTACTCGAGTATTTTTTGTCCGGTGGGTGTTTGTTCCAGCTTTTGTTTTGCTGTAGTAATTGTTTGAGGCAAACTATTGCTTAAAGCAGTGATTTGACCCTGAATTTTAGTACCCATAAACCATGTCAACAATCCTGCAATAAAAAGCGTAGCAACAATAGACAAAATCATACTGCTGCTGCGGCCGAGTTTTGTCTTTCGTTCTATTATATCACCAACACCATGAAAATATACTGCTATCAGCGATCCGGCCAGGGCCATCAGCAGTACATTAAACGACACACGAATTATCAAAATAACAACAACAAAAAAGGTAAAAATTGCTATTGTATACCATGCTTTTTTTACAAATGTCAACTCTTTGTTTGGAGCCTCCATATTTGGGGAATCTTTATTGGGCATAATTATATGATTATTGTGATTCTAAACTTAAAGATAGTATATTAGAAAACCATAGTTCAAAAGATATCGATGTATTCTTTCAGCCGTGGATCTTGCCTTCACCAAACCCTTTTTACCACATTTTACTGCCTGTTATTTAGCAGGTTCTATCTGATATATTTTATGAAAAAAGAACAATATATTTTCAAATGTAAATACAGGTATTGTTTTGTGAAGACAAGAACCTTGGCATTAAAGCCATCAATAAAAAGAAGCTTATAAATAAATAAAACCGCCCTGCTGCCATACGCCAGGCCGTTGGTCAAAAAACGCAACGGCGGTATACCCGGATAGATTGATGGTTTTAATTTCACAAGGGAAATAGCAAAAACGATAAAAAACCGCTGCATAGTTTGCTGGGTAGATAGCATGTTGTTATTAATTAACTGGTAAAAGTTTTTGTTGTAATAAAAAACAGCTGTGGTATTTTTCTAAAAATTTAATAGTATGAAAAAAACACTGGTACTCTCCTCGGCCATCAGTTGCTATACCCTACTACCGGCACAAAATGTTGGCATTGGCACCAATATACCGGCAACCAATTTGCATGTGCTTAGTACAAGCGCTTCCATCAAAACAGTAAGGGCAACGCTGCCTCCACCAGCCGCATGCTCCGTCCTGCATCTCTTTGGTACTGAAATAAATTTTTAGCTGCTGTATAATAGACGGGTGTTAGTAAAGTGCAACACTGGCCAAAGACGATTGATATTGGAGCTGACGCCTGATGAAGTTTGTAGGAATTAGTTGGCCCACCATGTCGACAATAGGAAATACGCCCGCTACAGTCTTAGAATCAACTACAAAACAAATGGAATGTCAACTTCTTTTTCCGGATAAGGCCGATGCGTTTATATCAATTTTTACATTAATTTTCCGGTATGAAAATTAAAATCCAATCGTTGTTACTACTGCTCTTTTTTGCTTTGAGTGCGGGGGCACAATCTGAAAATTATATATTGCTAAAGCCCGATCGAATCTTTGATGGCCAAACGATGCATACCGGTTGGGTGGTATTGATAAAGAATGATACCATTGCTGCTGTAGGCCCAATGCAATTTAAACTACCAGCAGGCACAAAAATAATTGAACTTAAAAATGCTACTGTGTTGCCCGGACTGATTGAAGGGCATTCTCATTTATTTTTACATCCCTACAACGAAACACCCTGGAACGACCAGGTGCTGAATGAAAGCCGGGCTGAGCGAACTGCCCGTGCTGTAAACCATGCTAAATCCACGCTGATGGCTGGTTTTACAACCGTACGAGACCTGGGAACCGAAGGCGCTCTATATGATGATGCTGGTTTAAAAACCGCCATTGACAAGGGCGTAATACCCGGACCCCGGATGATAGTTGCCACCAGGGCCATTGTTGCCAAAGGAACCTATGGACCTTCATCAGGCAATGCTGATGTTGATTTAATTGTGGGTGCTGAAGAAGTAAGTGGAATGGAAAGTATTGCACTGGCAGTAAGAACACAAATTGGAAAAGGCGCTGATTTAATAAAAGTATATGCCGACTACCGGTATGGTTTAAACGGCGAAGCGGCGCCAACATTTACCATAGAAGAATTAACCAGCATGGTGAATATTGCCAATAGCAGCGGAAGAAAAGTGGTGGCGCATGCGTCCACACCGGAAGGAATGCGAAGGGCCATCATGGCCGGTATAAGCACCATTGAGCATGGCGATGAGG
>JAYTTM010000826.1:0-17093 GCA_043745055.1 Chitinophagaceae bacterium
AATTTATATGCCAGTGATTTTTATACAAACGCACCCATTGACAGTGCCTCCATACAAATTACCGTTGGAGGTAGCCCCGACATAAAACTAACAGTAAAGCAGGTTGATAAAGGAATTTACGAAGTAGCAGGAATCTTTCCTGCAAAGAAAGCTTACAACCTAACTGTAAATATAAATTCCGCATTGGGTCCTGATTTGATGTTGATAAAAGACATTGAAATTGGAAAAGAACTAGAGGCTGTTCATGATGAAGCAGCAGTTACAAAGCACTGGTACCAGAGCAGCATTTTCTATATAATTATGGGTGTACTGGCAGGTATGCTGCTGATGTTTTTTATCATGAAAAAAACAAACCGAAAAGTAGCAGCAGCTATCATCATTTTATGCTGCTTACTCCCCACGGCTACTTTTAACACAGTAGCAGCACATGACGGGGAAGACCACGGTGCTGGTGCAGTAAAGGGAGGTGCATTATCCGGTACATTTATGGTGGAGAAAGAGTCCCAGTTTCTTTTCAACATTCTTACACAAAAAATTACAACGGGCGAATTTAATCAATCAGCACAGGTGTTGGCCACTGTTGTAGCATCGCCACAAGGCAGGGCTGTAATACAATCGCCACAAACCGGTAAAATAATTTCATTGAAAGCAACACCCGGACAAACAGTTAGTGCAGGACAGGTAATTGCAGTTGTAGAACAAACCATTGATGCAGGTACACAATCAAGCATTATTGCACAAAACAGCGATTGGAAAGCTAAACGCAATGAAGTGGAAGCTCAATACACAGCAGCAAAAATTCAATACGACCGGTTGATGAAGATAGAAGACATCGCTGCTAAAAAAGATGTTACTGAAGCCAAAGCCAGATTGGAACAAGCAGAAAAAAACAGGGCTTTGTATCAGAATATTCCTCTGCAAAAAGTGCAGGGTGCAAAATATTTTAACCTGGTTTCTCCCATTACCGGTATAGTGGGCAATTACAATTATTCGGTGGGCTCTTTTATAAACAGTGGCGAAACTTTATTGGAAGTTACCAACCTGAATAGAGTTTATGTAGAGGCACAGTCTTTTACAAACGATGCCAACCAATTAAAAGAACTGGCAGGTATTACCACATCCTCCAATAATAAAAATGATACTACGCTGTATCAATTAAAATTAGTGTCTGCAGCACAGGAAGTGAATACCGCCAACCAATCGCAGAAAGTAATTTTCGAAATTATAAATCCTAAAGGACAATTTAAAATAGGTGAAAGTATCAACCTCTACCTGGCGTCAAAAAATGTTGCTACAAAGGTAACAGTACCCAACGATGCAATTGCAGAAGTAAACGGCAAAGCCGTAGTATTTATAAAAGACAAAGCCGAACAATACAGTATTAGCTATATCAGCAAAGGTGCTTCCAATGGGCAATACACTACCATTATAAAAGGTGTGGAACCCGGCGAACGAATCGTTACCACAGGAGTTTATCAAATGAAAACAATTTATCTCAATCAATAAAATAGATATGTATTTAAAATCAAAAAAAATGAAAAATGAAAAATTAAAATTTGCTGCGGTGGCTGCAATTATAGCGGCAGTAACATTTATGTCATCCTGCAAAAAGAAAGATGATATGAACATGCCTACGGAAAAAAATATTGATTATCCGGCTGCTTATGTAATTAACGGCGAGAGCAGTACTATTTCCGTTATAAAATTAAGCACCAATACTGTTACGGATAGTATTGAGTTGATGGGTACTGGCAGTAATATGATAATGTGGCCACATCATGTGTATTACCATTCAAGCGCAGATATGAAACATTTAACTATCGGAGTGCCGGGAATGGACTTAAGTGAAGGACATACAGGTGGCATGGCAGGTATGGCTGGGGGTGTAGTAATTGTAGATGCTGTAAAAGGAATGATTGTAAAAAATCTTTCAGTACCTACTATGAACCACAATGCAGTGTATTCTCCCGATGGCAAAGAAATATGGACCACACAAATGGACATGGCAGGTAAAGTATTAGTATACGATGCCACTACCTATGCTTTAAAAAATACTATTAATGTTGGGATGGAACCTGCAGAAGTAACTTTTAGTGCCGATGGTTCAAAAGCCTATGTTGCCAATGGAATGGATAACAGTATTTCAATAATTAATCCTGTTTCAAAAATTGTAATTACAACCATTGGCACTGGTGGTAACCCTGTAGGAGCATGGCCTTCATCTATTGGAAAAATGTTTGTAGACAATGAAGACGGGCAATCTATTACTGTAATTGATGTTGCAACTAATGCCAATATAGCCACTATAATGCTGAACTTTAAACCTGGCTATGCAGCATATAATGCATCAGTAAGCGAATTATGGGTAAGCGATGCTACAAATGGAAAAGTGGCATTTTATAAAGATATGGGTACCAATACCTGGATGAAACACGGTGACTTTGTAACTGGTGCAGATGCTCATGCCATTGTATTCAATCCAGCGGGTACAACTGCTTATGTAACCAACCAGGGAGCCAATACTGTTTCTGTAATAAATACAAGTTCCCATACTAAAATAAAAGACATAGCAGTAGGTAAAAAGCCAAATGGTATTGTGTTAAAGTATTAATTTATTAAGACGAAAAAAAAGAAAAATGAAACAATTAAAAATAGCCTTATTGGCAATCCTTACAATTTTCTGTATAACGGCAGTAAATGCGCAAACTAAAAAAAGTAAAACAACAAAGCACCAACAAGCAATGGCATATCAATGCCCCATGAAATGTGAAGGCGATAAAACTTATGATAAGGCAGGTAAGTGCCCGAAATGCAATATGAATTTAAAAGCCATAGCAAAAGAAAATGCCACTGCTTTAAAGTACCAATGCCCAATGAAATGTGAAGGCGATAAAACGTATAGTAAAGAAGGTAAATGCCCTGATTGTAATATGGCATTAAAAATAGTAAAGACTGAAAAAGTAACTGAAACTCACGAAGGTCATAATAATAAATAAATCAAAAACAAAACAAATAAAAAATGAAACAGGTATTAAAACTTACGACGGCATTTATTGCCATTTGTGTAATTACATTTTTTGCAGCGTGCAATAACAGTAGTTCTGCAAAAACCGAAACAACCGATTCAACCAAAATGGAAGCAGCGCATGGTGCCGACCATGTGTATGCCTGCCCTATGCACCCCGAGGTAACCGGTAAAGAAGGCGATACCTGTCCAAAATGTGGTATGAAGCTGGAACACAATGACAACGCTGCTGCTCCCAGCGATGTAGCCATGCAGTTTAGCACCAATCCCGCTGCGGCAAACCCTAATGAGGAAGTTAATTTAATTATGACCCCAAAGAAAAAAGACAATGATAAAGAACAGGTTGCTTTGGATGTTGAACATACTAAAAAAATACACCTCATTGTAGTAAGTGAAGATTTAAGCTGGTTCAATCATATTCATCCGGAACTGAATGCCGACGGGTCTTACAGCGTTAAAGAAAAATTTCCGGCAGCAGGCAAATACACCTTGTTTGCCGATTACAAACCAAGCGGTGGCAATCATACGGTGGATGTTTTAAATGTAACTGTAGCCGGCAAAGTACCTGCAGCAAAAAAATATGGTGCTGATAAATTAACAGGTGATGGTGGTGATGGATTTTCTGTGAGCCTGTCTCCCGAAGGAGGCAAATTTTTAACCAATATGCCCATGCACATCAATGGTGTAACGATGCAAAACGGCAAGGAAGTGGATGTAAATACACTGGAAGATTACCTGGGTGCAAAAGCCCACATGGTTGTAGTAAGTCTTGCAGATAAAAAATATTTACATGTACACCCAAGCGTAGAAGGCGGCAAGTTTGATTTGCACACCACGTTTGATAAACCAGGTGTATATCGTGGTTGGATTCAGTATCAATCAAAAGGAAAAGTGCATACCAGCGATTTTGTTTTCAATGTGGCAGAAGGTACCGCCGCCAACATGAAAGACATGAAACATGACAGCATGAAAGACATGAAGCATTAACATGAATCAAACAGGGTGCGATGTTTTTTGGAACCCGGCAGAAGTATTGCTATTGTGCATCCTTGCGTCGCACTCTTTTACTTTTAAATCTTTATTCAGCAACTAACACAACCAGTATGCGAATTAGTAAATTAATTTTAACGCTTTCTTTTTTTTGCTTTGTAACAACTATCACACAGGCACAACAGGAAAAAAAAGCCGAAGAAGTATGCTACAATCCCAATGCAAAAGGTGATACCAGCAAACGAAGTATAAAATCAGTTGCAGTTGGTAAAATTGGTGATGCCAATATAACCATCAGCTATCATTCACCCGGTGTTCGTGGCAGAACAATTTGGGGTGGCCTGGTTCCTTATAATGATGTTTGGGTAACAGGTGCTCATAGTGCAACCAGCATCGAAATTGATAAAGATTTTGTAGTGGCCGGTACTAGTATACCAAAAGGTAAATATGCACTCTTTACCATTCCGGGTAAAGACGAATGGACAATCATCATCAACAAAAACTGGGAGCAGCATTTAACCGATGACTATTTGCAAAAAGAAGATGTAGTAAGGATAAAGGTAAAGCCAATACAACAGCATAAAATAACAGAGCGATTACAGTATTTTATAGAAGCGGAGAAAAACGGTAACGGAAAAATTGCAATAGTATGGGAGCTGTTAAGGATTGAATTTGAAATAACGAATAAAAAATAAAGAATGCTCAACAAACTCATTCAATTTTCGCTCCGAAACCGGTTGTTTGTAGTAGCTAGTGCTGCATTGATAATGGTGTATGGTGTATTTACATTAATCAATTTACCGGTAGATGTGCTGCCTGATTTAAATAGGCCAAGAGTAACTATTTTTTTAGAAGCCAACGGTATGGCTCCCGAAGAAATTGAAGCCCAGGTAACGCTGCCGGTTGAAACATCATTGAATGGTGCACCAGGTGTGGAAGTGGTACGTTCCGTTGCCAGTCCGGGTTTGGGATTGGTATTTGTAGAATTTGAATGGAGTACCGATGTGTATCGGGCAAGGCAATTGACAGCGGAAAAATTACAAACGGTTCAGCTGCCCAATAAAATTGTACCGGTAATGGGGCCCATCAGTTCGGTGATGGGACAGTTTATGATGATAGCAGTAACAGCTGATACCACATCAGCTGCAGACATACGAACACTCAGCGATTTTACCATTCGCAGAAGATTGATGAGCATTAAAGGTGTGAGCCAGGTAGTACCCATTGGCGGCGAAAGATTACAGTACCAGGTATTGATAAGCCCAGAAAAAATGCGCCAGTTTAATGTATCGATTAATGACATAGACAATGCATTGCAACTAACCAATATCAACACCACTGGTGGTTTTGTAGATGATAAAAAAGGAACAGAAGTATTGATTAGAAATATAGCCAGGGCCAATACATTGGAGGATTTATCCAATACTGTTGTTACCAATAAAGGCAATGCACCTGTACTTTTAAAACAAGTAGCCGAGTTAAAATTTGGTGGCCCAATTAAACGGGGCGATGGTTCATTAAATGGTAAGCCCGCCGTTATTTTAAGTATTGAAAAACAGCCAGGTGCTAATACACTTACTTTAACAGCCGAAATTATTAAGGCAATTGAAGATATTAAAAAGTCAATCCCCAATGATGTAAAAATCAATACCGATGTTTTTCAGCAAAAGAATTTTATTGAAAATTCTTTAACCAATGTAGAAAATGCTTTGAGGGATGGTTTTATTTTAATTGTGATTATTTTATTTTTATTCTTACTCAATTTTAGAACAACTATCATTACACTTACAGCCATTCCCCTGTCGCTTATTATTACTGCTATTGTTTTTAAAATGTTTGGCATTTCCATTAATACGCTAACGCTTGGAGGATTGGCAATTGCCATTGGGGAGTTGGTGGATGATGCCATTGTGGATGTTGAAAATGTATTTAGAAGATTAAAAGAAAACTGGGCAAGCGAACATCCGCAACCATTAATGAAAGTTATTTATGAAGCAAGTAGTGAAGTAAGAAACTCCATTGTATTTGCTACCATCATTGTGGTGCTGGTATTTCTACCACTATTTTATTTACAGGGCATAGAAGGAAAAATATTTGCACCGCTTGGCATTGCTTACATCACATCCATCCTTGCATCGCTGTTAGTTTCATTAACGGTTACGCCGGCTTTGTGTAGCTATTTATTGGGCGCTCCAAAAAATTTACGCCACGTTAATTTAAAGTTTTGGAATAAGAAAAAAGATAGTAATAGGCAAGAAGCAATAAGCAACAACTTTAAAGTTCCAGCTCCTTCTCCTTCGGAGAGGGCGGGGGAAGAGGCTGAGAGCAGCCTGGTAATATGGCTAAAAAAGCAAGACACAAAAATGCTCCACTGGGGATTAAAACGTCCTAAATTAATTATAGGAACTGCCATTGGGCTAATTATTGCGGCAATGAGTATTGTGCCTTTTTTTGGTACAGAATTTTTACCCCCTTTTAATGAAGGAAGCTTTACCATTAACCTATCTACACCTGCCAGCACCTCTCTGGAAGAAGCCAATAAAATTGGTACCATCGCCGAAAAACAAATTTTAAAAGTACCCGGTGTATTATTAACAGCACGAAGAACTGGAAGAGCAGAATTGGATGAACATGCAGAGCCACCCAGTAACTCCGAAATTGAAGTGGCCTTAAAACCCGACTTTGTAAAAAGCCGGGAGGTAGTGTTAGCCCAAATTAGAGAGAAGCTAGATATATTGAAAGGCGTGACTGTAAATATTGGCCAACCAATATCTCACCGGTTAGACCATTTACTTTCTGGTGTAAGGGCACAGGTTGCTATAAAAATATTTGGCAACGACCTTACTGAATTGAGAGGCAGTGCGGCACAGTTAAAAGAAATGGTGAGCAATATACCTGGTGTGGTGGATTTGCAAATTGAAAAGCAGGTTTTGGTACCGCAATTAATCATTAAAATAGATCGGCAGGCTGTACAGCGTTATGGCTTGCAAGTGGGTAAAGTAGCAGAAGACATTGAGATATTTTACAACGGTAAAATAAGCAGCCAGATTTTAGATGGACAAAAAAGTTTTGATATTTTGTTACGCACCACCGATAGTGCAAGGCAGGATTTAGATGCCATTGGCAACACACAAATTTCTTTACCCAATGGCGCATTAATTCCTTTGCAGCAAATTGCCAAAATAGAATTGGAAAATGGTATCAACAGCATCTATCACGAAAATACCTTGCGAAGGATTGTGATAAGCTGCAATGTACAAGGCCGTGATTTAGGTACAACAGTAAAAGAAATGCAACAAAAAGTAAATGCTAATTTAAAACTACCACAAGGCTATTTTTTACAATGGGGTGGCCAGTTTGAGAGCCAGCAGTCAGCTTCCAAATTGATTGGCGTCTTAAGTATTTTTTCTTTCCTCGGTATCTTCTTAGTGCTGTTCAGTCACTTTAAATCTTCCAGGATTGTATTGCAAATCATGCTTAATATCCCCCTGGCTTTAATTGGAAGTGTGGTAGCGCTTCTATTAACCGGCGGCACTTTTTCCATTGCTACGTTGGTTGGCTTCATCACCCTCACCGGTATTGCCAGCCGCAACGGAATTATGATGATTAGTCATTACATACATTTGGTGCAACACGAAGGAGAAACCTTTGGCGATAAAATGATTATTCGTGGCTCATTGGAAAGATTGGTGCCGGTATTGATGACTGCCTTAGTAGCAGCATTGGCCTTGATACCATTAACCCTGGATGCATCTGCGCCGGGTAAAGAAATATTGTATCCTGTGGCAACCGTTATTCTTGGTGGATTAATCAGTTCCACTTTGCTGGATATGATTGTAACACCGGTAGTGTTTAAACAATTTGGTAAAAAGGCATTGGATAAATATATCGCTGAAAATAATAAGAAGGAATTTGAATAGTTACGTTGTAACAATTATATCCTATTAAAAAACAATCAGTAGTGGTACTCAAAAATCGTGTTGTCAGCAAACGCATCTGATATGGAATACATTCAAAAGCCTATGAAATAGAAATTGAAGTAGGTAAAGGTTTTTAGCAAAGGCGCAATTTATTTTTTACTTAAAGCCGCATAACGGCAAAATTAATGATACCTAAAATTACCGAACAGGCATA
This sequence comes from Chitinophagaceae bacterium, assembly GCA_043745055.1. GTDB lineage: Bacteria > Bacteroidota > Bacteroidia > Chitinophagales > Chitinophagaceae > Ferruginibacter. The sequence goes on from JAYTTM010000826.1 coordinate 8,150, forward strand.
TTTTAAGAATCAATTAAGATAAAAGATTTCTGTTTATTACGCATACACGAAAAAAAAATGATGGAAAATAGAATTAAAATATTATTTTTTGGAAACGATTATTTCGGAGGACAGTTTCTTCAAACAATTATAGAAAATCACTATGAAAAGTTTGAAGTTGTCGGCATATCAACTATCCTTCACGTGGAAAAAAATGACTTACTTAAAAAGATTAAAAAAATAAAAATACTTTTTAAGAAAAATTTATTTTTTACCGAATTCAGCGAAAAGATATTTATGGAGAATCTTGTAAACAGAAAAGTGCTTAAAAACACTCCACCTGTATATCCTGATATAAAAGCAAAAGCACTTGCAGAGTTATATCGAATTCCGGTTTTTGATGCGTCTGAAGTTTATGCAGGAAATGTTACCAAAATAAATGACTTTAATGCCGATTATATTATAGTAGCATCCTTTGGAAGGATACCAGAGGAGATATACATCAATAATCCCACAACTGTTATAAACTTTCATCCATCATTTCTTCCTGAACTTAGGGGTGGAAATCCTGTTTACAGTGCTCTTGTAAAACAAATGAAACAGACAGGTTATAGTTTTCATCATCTTACTCAAAAATTTGATGCCGGCCCTTTGTTGTTTCAGGAAAAAATTTCAATCACTGAAGGAATCACTTGCAGGCAACTTCAAATAGAAATTGCAAGAGCAGGCGCAAATAAACTTTATCACGTTTTATCTATGATAAAAGAAACTACCACAGTACCGATAGATATTTCAAACCGAAAAATAACACATTGCGTAAGGAGCTACGAAGTCAATTCAAAATTAAATCCGTTAACATCTACAACCAATTCAATAATGCAGCAGATTAAGGCTTGCACAACCTGGTCAATAGGTAGTTCTTATATAAGAAAGGGATATCGGCATTTTTATATTATTGATGCAGAGCCAATCACTCCTGGTGATCTTTCTATAAAAAAAAACATTGTGTTTCTACATTTCAGATTATTAATGAAAACCGCTGATGGAGTGATATGGATAAAAAGGATATATTATAAAGATGAATATTTTGCTGGTGAAGATCTGTTAAAGCTGGAAGGTTTATTATTCTAAAATTACCTGAATTATCCCAGGAAATTAATAATGAAATTGTTTTCCCTACAAAAACTAAACATACTGAAAAAGGATATAATTCCAAAATTTAAGCAGAAAATAATTTGAATGCGAAAGTAACAGGTTTTTGAAATCTCTTGATGGAGAGAAATGTATTTACTTTCATTTTTAAATTCAATAAACTTTGATAAAGTTGCACTAGATATTTATGAAGTTTTTCTTTGATAAAAATCATTAATTGACTGATACAAATGGCAAAAAGCAAACACTACTACATCCGCCGCACACATCGTTATCTCGGTTTGTTGCTTGGCATTCAGTTTCTGCTATGGACAATTGGCGGACTCTATTTTAGTTGGAGTAATATTGATGAAGTGCATGGCGATTTTCAAAAGAGAAATGCTCCGTTGTTATCATCAAATATGTCATTGGTTTCTCCAACAATAGTGCTGGACGCTATTAAAAAAATGCACTCTATTGATTCTGTCGTTTCCATACAGTTGATTGAAATATTGGGCAAGCCTTTTTACCAGGTTCGTTGCATCAGTGCTATTCATCATCAAGCAAATCATCAGCATGATATGGCTACGATGAATCATCTTGCCAATGCTGAAACCGGGCAACTCCGTGGCCCGCTAACAAAAGAAGAATCGATTGAAGTTGCAAAAATGCGTTTTAGCGGCGAGCCTGTGATAAAAGGAGTAGAATACCTCACTGCTGCCAACAATCACCACGAATACAGAGAATCACCTTTACCTGCTTATGCCATTACATTTGAACATCCAACAAAAACAACGGTATATGTAGCTAGAGAATTAGGTACCGTTCAAAAATTCAGGAACAACAAATGGCGATTGTTTGATTTTCTTTGGATGCTGCACACCATGGATTATCAAGGCAGGGATAATTTTGGAAATATCCTGCTCCGTATCTTCTCTATTTTTGGATTGGTGACTGTGATGAGCGGGTTTGTATTGTTTTTTGTAAGTGCAAAATGGAATAAAAGAAAGCTGATTACAAATAGAATTCAATAAAATTTCAATCGAATTCCTATCCACTTATTTTATCTAAATAGTAAAGATTCTATAGCATCAATAATGCCATCTTTTTTCTTTTACGCCAGTATCTTAAAAGTAACTTGGTAAACGTTTTTTACGCCTGCTCCCTCCCAATTGCCAATTCGTGGTTCAACCGTTGCAATCCTGGTGTTTTTGGCCGCAAGGCTGATTATTACTGTTACTTTTAAAATTGAGGGCAATTACATCGTTACTTGACGCAGGTTACCAAAACAATGTTTTCCCGATAGCGTCATACTTTTTCCCGATTTTATAATCAATAATTCTCAGGTCGTCTCACTTTTGCGATCAAATAAAAGCGCTGCGGATGTACTTTAAAAAATTTATTACTGGCATTATATTATTACTAAGTTTTGTTATTGTAAAAGCCCAGCAAAAAGACAGTTCCCAAACATTAAAAGAAGTAATTATAACCGGCTATAAAACTGTAAATGGAATTGGACATTTATTAGAAATGAAAGACGGGATTATTTATGCAGGCAAAAAAACAGAAGTAATTATTGTTGACAGTCTTGATGCCAATAAAGCAATCAACAACACCCGTCAGATTCTTGGACGGATACCCGGCCTTAACATAGTTGAAACAGAAAGCAGTGGTTTTACAGCAAATGGTATTGCTACAAGAGGATTAAATGCTACCCAAAGTATTGAAATGAATACCAGGCAAAATGGGTACAACATCAGTGCAGATGTGTACGGCTATAATGAAGCGTATTACATTCCACCAATGGAGGCAGTAAAAAGAATTGAATTGGTAAGAGGAGCATCTTCTCTGCAGTTTGGAGCACAATTTGGTGGCCTGGTGAATTACATAACAGAGGATGCGCCTAAGGATAAACCTTTTCAATTTATAACATCACAAACAGTGGGCAGTTTTGGTTTGTACAATGCTTTTACATCTGTTGGAGGTAACTATAAAAAATTAAGTTACTATGGATTTTTGCAATACAGATACATGGGCGGCTATCGCCCAAACAGCCAGCAGACGCAAATTTCTGGCTTTGGTAAAATCCAATACACAGCATCAAAAAAATTAAATATTGGCCTGGAGTATTCATTGCTCCGCAATAAAATACAAATGCCCGGCGGCCTGTCCGACAGTTTGTTTAATGCAAATCCAAAAGCATCTGTCAGGGCAAGAAACTGGCTTAAAAGCCCCTGGAATATTGTAAGTAATTATATCAACTACAACCCAACCGAAAACAGCAGCCTCAGTTTAAAAACCACTTATATTTTTAGTAATCGCTCACTCGTTTGGCGAAATGAAGATGGTGGTGCAGGTGCATTGGATACCATCGATCTGCAAACCAATCAATATGTACCCAGAGAAGTTGAAAGTGAAGATATGCACAGCATTGCATCCGAAGCAAGATTTTCTGCCAACTATCGTTTAGGCAAAAGCAAGGCTACACTGGCAGGTGGAGTAAGATTTACTTATGCCTGGTTTAAAAGACGGGGAGGTGGGGAAGGTACTACCAACAGCGATTATGATTTGACCATATCCGGTGATTGGGAATATAATTTAAATTTTACCACTACCAATTTGGCACCCTTTGTTGAAAATATTTTTAGGATAGGAAATAAATTTACAATAACACCCGGCATACGGCTTGAATATTTAAAAAGCACCGTAAACGGTTATGCAACCGATGATATCTATAAAATAGCAACAGATAAAACCAAAAAAAGGCACTTTCTTTTAACTGGTATTGGCTTTGAATACAAGCCTACATTCAACGCCAGTTTTTATGCAAATATCAGCCAGGCTTACAGACCGGTTGATTACGGCCAGCAACAGCCCTTTGGCGTAACTTCAAAAATTGACCCTAACTTAAAAGATGCCAGTGGTTTTAATTCGGACTTTGGTTACAGAACCACCATAAAAAATTATTTTAATGCAGACCTTAGCTTATTTTACCTGACATACAATAACCGGATTGGCGAAATTGTAAAAACAGATCCTGTAACAGGTATTGATTATGGTTACAGAACCAATATAGCCAACAGTGTACACAAAGGACTGGAAGCATATATTGAATTCAATGTTTTAAAATTCTTAAATCAGGAATCAAATCAAGGGCTGAGTATCTTTAATTCATTCGCTTATATTGATGCAAAATATACCAACGGTAATTTTAAAGGCAACAGGGTAGAAGCTGCTGCCAAGGCGATTGAAAGAGCAGGTATCATTTATAATAACAACACTTTTTCCTCCACATTCCAGTTTAATTATACAGGCGACGCTTATGGCGATGCCACCAACATAAAAGTTAGCGATAACCCGATTGCAGGTTACATTCCGGCTTATACGGTTTTAGATTGGAGCGCTACCTATAAAATAAAAAACTACGCAATAAAATGTGGTGTAAATAATATTGCTGACAAAGCATATTTTACCCGAAGAACAGATGAATATCCAGGCCCTGGAATAATACCTGCAGTAGGACGAAGTTTTTATGCAGGATTAACTGTTAAATTTTAAATTGAAATGAGGGAGAATAAATCTGCAATTATACTGGCGTCTATGATGACTGCTTTTGCTGGTACCACCATCATTTTTCATCATGCGGTAAAGAAAGAGATTTTGATTTAGCATCGTTTGTTGTAACTCCTACTCTACTCCTTCGTTGGCAGTTTGTAAAATAAATTTCCATTTACCATCTGGTTGCTTTTTCCAGATAGTAACATAAGTACCAAACAATACACTATCAATCTTTTTTAGTTTGTAGGAATAAATGCCATAGGTATATCCCAACTCTCCGGAAGCAGCGATGCTGGCACTTTTGGGCTCCCATGTCATGATGTAGGCAGAGTCATTGCTTTGGCTGATAAGGTCGACTGCATCGCCACCGGTTACAGGGAAATTATTGGGCCGTAGCAGTACACCATTACTGTCAATATATTCCATATAAGCCTTCCGCATACCTTGCAGCTCACTCATTTTCGAGAACGAACGGTCTGCATCTAACAGCTCCATTTTTAGTGCACCCGTATTAATTACCGGCTTCTTTTGACTACAGGAAAATAACATCCCCGATAAAATAACTGAAAATAAAATTTTACTCATATTGCTTTGTGCATATTTGCTTTAAAAACGGATGCATTTCAAATCCGATTGCTATCGGATGTCGCTCTTTATTTTGAAAGTAGAGAATTAATAAATTGCCGTTAAGCAGTTAAGTCGCTGAGTGATAAAAGAATTAAAAACGTCTTAACGCCGTAACGTCAAAATAAAGTAACCACTTAATGTAATAATTTTAAACGCAGCTATTAAAACTACTGTTTTAAAAAATAAAAAAGGCGAAAGTATTGAACAATACCCTCGCCATGATACAGGAAATATAACCTGTTTTAAGAAGCCCTTTCGGGCCATATAAAAAACTTACTGTTTGCAAAAAATTAAATATGCAATGCCGCTTTCTTTGCCATTAACACCTCTACCGTTTCTTCGTACATTTCATCAGGTACACAACAATCTACCGGGCATACTGCAGCACATTGCGGCTCTTCATGAAAACCCTGGCACTCTGTGCATTTGTTGGGGGTAATATAATAAATGTCCGAACTTACAGGAGCATTGCGGGCATCGCTTTCTACAATCGTTCCGTCTAATAAAGTGTACATACCTTTTACTGTGGTACCATCAGATATGGCCCATTCCACACCACCTTCATAAATAGCATTGTTAGGACATTCGGGCTCGCATGCACCGCAGTTTATACATTCGTCTGTTATTTTAATAGCCATTACTTTTGATTTAGAAATTAGGAATAACGAAATTTGAATACAAAATAAGTTTATAGTGATGAAATTACAAAATAGGATTGAATTATTAGACAGATTAAAGGAATATTTATTAGAAAATACAGCAGAATGGCAGGAGGTAAAAATACAGGCTTTTCAAAAAAATGGTTGGTTTACTCCGGAGTTTATTAATTTGTCTGTCAATAATATTATTGAGCACTTTTTGCAACCAGATAAATTGCTAGTCTGGGCAAAACATTACGCCATAGATGACAACATTATTCCCAAAAATGTGGGCATTGTAATGGCTGGCAATATACCATTGGTTGGCTTTCATGATTTTTTATCCGTATTTATAAGCGGTCATACACAAATCATCAAACTATCGGGCAAAGACGAAGTTTTACTGAAGCACCTTGTACAAAAAATGTTTAGTTGGCAGGCAAGTTTACAAAATACCATATCCTTTGCCACTATACTTAAAGGCTGCGATGCTTATATAGCCACTGGCAGCAACAACAGCGCATTGTATTTTAATTATTACTTTGGTAAATATCCCAGTATCATCCGCCGCAACCGCACATCTGCAGCCATTTTAACAGGCAATGAAACAGCAGCCGAACTTGAAAAACTGGCAGATGACATACATATCTTTTTTGGATTGGGGTGCAGAAATGTCACAAAAATTTTCGTCCCGGAAGGATATGATTTTGTACCGCTTTTGAAATCATTTCATCAATACCTGTATTTTGCTGACCACCATAAATACAGAAACAACTACGACTATAATTTATCTATCCAAATTATGAACAACCGGTTTTACATGACCAATGAAGCCACTTTGCTGGTAGAAAATGATTTATTGTTTTCCCCCATCAGCCAGTTGAACTATAGTTTTTATACCGATTATAAAAATACCGTTGGTACACTAAAACAAAACAACGATCTGCAATGTATTGTTGATGTCGATATTCCTTTTGGAAAAGCGCAGCAACCCGGCCTGAGAGACTATGCCGATGGAATTGACACAATGCAGTTTTTATTAACTTTGTAGACGATCTACGAAAGTGTTACTAATTAATTGTTAAAGGTGTCGGTTGGTAAATATCATTTTGTCAGGGCATCGTTACTTTGTACAGGAAGGCATAAAAATTGAGTACTTATTTTCTTTAAACCGATTAACTAAAAAATATAAAATAAACATCAGATGAAACTAAAACAACTATTAGCCACCATTACCATCAGTGCTATCACGGCTTTTGCCGTAGTTTGGACTTATGGCAAGTATGTAAAAAACGAAAACATGTATGCCGGGCAAAACGGCGCTATTCCATCCAACTATAAATTTGCGGGCCTCACAGAAAACAACATTCCTACGGGCGCCATTGATTTTACACAACCTGCTGCGGCAGCATTACCCACCGTTGTGCACATCAAAACTAAAACCAATGCCAGGCAGGCAAGTAATAATTTGCCCCGTTCGCAACGACCTTCCAACCCGTTTAGCGAACTTTTTGACGATGATGTTTTTAACCAGTTTTTTGGAAGAGGCAATGGCGGCGGATATGTACCCGAACAAAAGGCATCTGGCTCCGGTGTTATTATCAGTGCTGATGGATATATTGTAACCAACAACCATGTGGTAGAAAATGCAGATGAACTTACTGTAACACTCAATAATAAAAAGTCGTACACCGCAAAAGTTATTGGAAGAGACCCTGCATACGATTTAGCTGTAATAAAAATTGATGCCGGCAATTTGCCATTTATATTGTACGGTAATTCTGATGATTTAAAAATTGGCCAATGGGTATTGGCACTTGGGTATCCATTAAATTTAGAAACGACTGTTACTGCAGGTATTGTAAGTGCAAAATCAAGAAGCCTGGGTTTGAATAAAAGCACCAAAACAAACTCTGCTGTTGAATCTTTTATACAAACAGATGCTGCCGTAAACCAGGGCAATAGTGGCGGTGCATTAATTAACACTGATGGTGTTTTAATTGGTATTAATTCTGCAATTGCTTCTCCAACCGGTTATTACTCCGGCTACTCATACGCAATACCTGTAAACATTGTAAAAAAAGTAGTGAATGATTTAATAAAATATGGCAATGTACAACGGGGCTACCTTGGTGTATCTACTTATAATACAAATGATATCCCCGAAGATCAAAAAGCCAAAATGGGCTTAACTTACAATGGTGACGGTTTGGTAATTACCAGCGTTGCAGCCGGAAGCGCTGCTGCTGATGCTGGCCTAAAAAAAGGTGATATCATAAAATCTGTCAATGGCACTTCAGTAACATTACCATCTGAACTGCAGGAATTGGTTACCAGATACAAACCAGCAGATAAAATATCGGTGGTTTACTCAAGAAATGGAAAAGACAATACCATTTCTGCCACTTTAAAAAATAATATTGGCACATTTGATGTTGTAAAACAAGACAATGCTTTGTTAATGAAATTAGGTGCAGATTTTGCAAATCTTGATAATAAAAAGGCCAAAGAATTTGGTGTTGGCGGTGGTGTTATTGTTAAAAAACTAAATGATGGTGCAATGAAAGATCAAACCCGTATGAGGGATGGTTTTATCATTGTTAAAGTAAATGATAAGGAAGTAAAAAATGTTGATGATCTGGAAAAAGCAATTGGCAGTTCAAAATCAATTACCATCAGCGGTTTTTATCCGGGCTACGATGCCTTGTATGATTATCCTATTTCTTTAGAAGAATAAGTTTTCAGGAAAATAAAAAAAGCCGGTTCATTGTTGAGCCGGCTTTTTTTTTGCGGTAAATTATTTCAACTACTTTTTTTATTCACTTTTTAAGCCGGAATTTATATCTATCCGTTCATCAAATCTGCCACCTGTGCTGCTACCACCGGCGCCAATGCTACGCCCATTCCACTCATACGCACACAACAAAATACCTGACCACTCAATTGCTGAACGATGGGTAATTTTTCTTTACCCATTGCCATTATGCCACTCCACCTGTCGGTAATTGAAA
>JAYTTM010000827.1:0-1220 GCA_043745055.1 Chitinophagaceae bacterium
AACTCAGCAGATTCAATAGTATAAAAAACGCCATTAATAATATTTTTTATTCCTGTTGCTTCCATGTTTATGATTGGCCTTGCTGCTGCTTTTTTCAGCGCTTCGTCTATTAACATAATATCCGCTGGCAAACGATGAAAAAGTGTAAGGTGGGCCTCCAGGTAATTGCAATGTTTTGGGTAATGGGTATTGCGGAGGGCAGTAAAATAGTTATGCGAAACCTTGTCCAGCGCAATGGTTACAATAAGTGGGGGAGCGGCCTGCATTTTAATTGTTTAGTATTTAAGTTCTGTTAATTTCATTCTCCTATTTATGTTTAGAGGGTTTAGAAGTTTAGCATGTTTAGATGTTTAGATGAAGACCTTGATAACATTCCATTTTTTTGATAAACTACTTTGTTATTCTTACAATGGTTGGTTGCAATGTACAGCTATCTGTGGTAAAGATTTTACTACTGGCTATATAGATTAAATAATGTTGGCTTACTAATAATTACCCGGTACTTTTAGATGAGTATTGCTCACCAAAATTTTTTTATGAAAAAAATTAAGAAAAAGAAAACAAACCTTGCCATTGGTAAAGTGGTATTGGCACTTAGCATTTTTGTATTGTTGTTTATAGGCTTGTCCAGGTTACTAAATGTTTACCAGGTTTCTTATGTTGGAGCCATCTTCGAAATACTTTGGCTGCCCATTATTTTACTGCTGTTTATCCTGCCCATCCTTTCAATTATTTATTGGATACAGGAAAAATTTAATCCCAAATCAATTTACCTGTATTCGATGATAGTAGGTATTGCTGCGGTTGTTTTAATGGTATATGGTAAATGAATTGTGGTGGATGGGATATTGTAAAATGATATCGATAAATCAAGAAGGTATTGGTATTACCTGTATTGAATCTACGTCTGTATAAACTAAAAGGCTTCTAAAAAATTCAGCCAGGTAAATTGAATTGTCAATTATTTTTTTTCAATTGTTTAGAAAAAAGGGGAGAGGATACACTAACTAATAACAATTGCTATGTCGTACACAGTTCCAATAGATCCGGCAATTATTCAACAATGGATCATCAACAAACCTGATCCGGCAATCATTGAAGCAGAACTGCTTTTGAAAAAGCATTCCGGATGTTAAAAATTGATTTAAGAATCCGTCCAATCTATCACCGGATGCGACGCCGGATTGAAGCGTATATCTGCATTGCCTTTGCCGCTTACA
>JAYTTM010000828.1:0-4498 GCA_043745055.1 Chitinophagaceae bacterium
CCTTCTGCTTTAATTTGTTCAATGGCAATTTCCCTTTCACGGGCAATTGTTTCCGGAGCTATAGATGTTTCGTCAACCGCCAATGGATTCATTGCTGCAATTTGCATGGCTACATCCCTGCCGGAATCACCTGCATTTTTGTTAAAGGCTACCAACACACCCATACGGTTGGCACCATGTATATAACTTGCTACAAATGGAGCATCTACTCTTTCAAATTTGATGGTGATTTTTTCACCAATAGCTGCTAATTTATCATTGATCAGTTCAGCTATTTTAGTGCCATTAATGGCTACTTCATTTAATTCTTCTGCACTTTTTACATTATTGGCCATTGCTGCATCAGCAATGCTTTCGGTAAAAGCTACAAATTCTGCATTCTTGCTAACGAAATCAGTTTCGCAACTAACGCAAACTATCATACCTGTTTGGTTATCGGCACTGGTTTTGGCGAATATTACGCCTTCCTTTGCTTCACGGTCGCTTCTTTTAGCGGCTACTTTTTGTCCTTGTTTGCGGAGCCAGTCGATGGCTGCTTCAAAATCTCCGTTGCTTTCTGTTAAAGCTTTACGGCAATCTAACATACCTGCACCGGTTGTTTGGCGCAGCTTGTTAATTTCTGCTGCTGTTATTGTTGCACTCATGTATAATAAATTTTAAAAAGCAGCATTGAAAGTTATTTCAATGCTGCCGATAAGTTTTAAATAGTTTGATAAAAATATCATCCTGGGCTATGTTGCCTTGTAAAGGCCAGCTGCTACTACCTCGGTCCGCCTGTACCACCTGGTTTTCTGCCACCTGCACCTGGTCCGGGAACCCTGCGTTTGGTTGGCGCTGCACCACCTCTTGATCTTTTGTTCCTATCATCGCCACCATCATTCTTTTGTTCAAAACGGGCTGCTTTGGCTTCTGCCGATTCATCAGAATCGGAAGAACTATCATCTTCATCTTTTTCAGCAAGGCGTTCTGCCAGGCCTTCTGCGATGGCTGCTACTATGTAGTTAACAATAATTGCGATTGATTTTGTTGCATCGTCATTTGCAGGAATTGCAAAATCTACTTTGTTAGGATCTGAGTTGGTATCAACCATACCAAACGTAGTGATATTAAGCCTTTTGGCTTCTGCCAAAGCGATGTGCTCGTGTCCAATATCTACTAAGAATAATGCTGCTGGTACCCTGCTGATTTGAGCAATACCACCCAACACTTTTTCCATTTTATCTTTATCACGGGTTAATGTTAACCTTTCTTTTTTAGTTAAGTTATCAATGCTGCCATCTCCCAATAATTTTTCTATGCTCTGCATTTTCTTTACGCTCTTACGAACGGTATTAAAATTGGTAAGCATACCACCTAACCAACGCTCCGTAACATACGGCATGTTGATCATTTTGGCGCAATCAGAAACGATTTCCTTTGCCTGTTTTTTGGTAGCTACAAACATGATTTTTTTACCACTTTTGGCGATAGACTTTAATGCTGCAGCAGTTTCCTGTAAACCTTCAACAGTTTTGTTGAGGTCAATAATGTGTATCCCTTTTTTTTCAGCGAAGATGTAGGGTAACATTTTTGGATTCCATTTTTTCTTTAAATGACCAAAGTGTACGCCTGCTTCAAGTAGTTGCTGTTGTAAGGAAGTGTTATTTTCCATTGTAATATTTTGAAAATTTGAAAATTTAAAAATGTTTAAAAACGAAATACTTTTGCACCCCTTCAGGGGATGGGGGCGGGCAAAAGTTTAACGCTTACTGAACTGGAAGCTTCTTCTTGCTTTTTTACGGCCTGGTTTTTTACGCTCTACCACACGTGAATCCCTGGTTAAAAAACCGGCTGCTTTTAAAGACGGACGATAGTCTGCACTTACTTCGAGTAAAGCACGGGCAATACCCAATTTTGCAGCTTCTGCCTGTCCTTTTACACCACCACCTTTTGCGTTGATTACGATATCAACTTTATCAGCCATTTCCACTGTTTTCAATGGGGCTTCTAATTGATTCTGTAAATAAACCAGTGGAAAATAGGTTTTATAGTCTTTGCCGTTAACGGTAATTTTACCTTCGCCTTTGCTTAAGAAAACCCTTGTTACGGCTTCTTTTCTACGGCCTACAGCATTTTTTTGTTTTTCCATTTGTAAATAGTATTTAGTAGTTGGCTTTTAGTACAGAGACTAAAAGCCAAAGAGTTTTTTAAAATTTAAGTTCTTTGGGTTGTTGTGCACTATGTGGATGCTGTTCGCCAACATATACAAATAGTTTTTTGTACATTTTACGACCTAAACTGTTTTTAGGCAACATACCCTTGATGGCTCTTTCGATGATAACTTCAGGCCTTCTTCTTAAAAGGTCTTTTGCTACTTCTTCTTTTCTACCTCCTGGGTAACCGCTAAAGTTATCGTAGAGTTTCTCTTCTAACTTATTACCAGTGAATTTAATTTTCTCGCAATTGATTACAATTACGTTGTCTCCACAATCAACATGTGGTGTGTAATAGGCTTTGTTTTTTCCACGAAGCACCGCAGCGATCCTGGAACACATGCGGCCAACGGTTTGATTAGTACCATCTATCACATACCAGTTGTGTATAACAGTAGCCTCGTTCGCATGTTTTGTAGTGAAATGTAGTTTACTCATTGTTTCTCTTTTTTAAGTGATTGCCACGCTATCCCGTAGGCAAGTAATTTTTTGGATGGCGAAGGTAGGCGGATGAAAGTTGTTTTCCTACAAAATCAGCATCTTTTTTTATTGTACCCTTGTAATAGATTGATTTTCAGTAATTATTTTGACAAAATAAAATCTTGATCTTTGATTTGTGATTTATGAGCAGGTCCTTATTAAGGGATTGGGCATGATCCATGATATGTGATTTGTGATGAGCGATTTGTGATTTGTTGTCCTTGCCAGTTCTTGCTTGAAATAGGACAAGTTGCTCCTCAGCAGAGCCTGTCTCCATTCGAACATAGATCAGATAAACCTATTTTAAAAAATGATAAAAACAAAACGGATATTTGAAATTCAATTGAAACATGTAAACCTTATTTAGGCAAGGACAAAGGACAACTATTCACCATACACCATTCACCATTTACCTTTCACATGGCAGCAAAAAAAATTTCGATATTACTGGTAGAAGATGAGGAAAACCTGCACGAAGCGCTAAAGTTAAACCTTGAGATGGAGCATTATGATGTAACCGGTGTGTTTGATGGCGCAGAGGCATTAAAAGCAGTACAAAAGGAGCATTTTGATGTAATTATTTTAGATGTAATGCTACCCGAAGTTGACGGGATAACAGTTTGTGAAACAATCAGGCTGCAAGGCAATGACATTCCTATTTTAATTTTAAGTGCTAAAAACAGCAGTGCAGACAGGGTGCTGGGTTTAAAAAAAGGTGCCGATGATTATCTTACCAAACCATTTAACCTGGAGGAATTGCTTCTGAGGGTACAAAAGCTGGTACAAAAAAGTCAGCAGCTTTCTATTCGCAAACCGGTAGAACAGATTTATACATTTGGTAAAAATTCCATTGATTTTAAAGCGTTGGAATGCACAACCAAAGACGGTGAAACCATCGCACTAACCAAGAAAGAAATAATGTTGCTGAAGCTATTAATCGAAAATAAAAACGAAGTAGTAACCAGGGAAAAAATTTTACAATCTGTTTGGGGTTATAATGTGTACCCAACCACCCGTACCATCGATAATTTTGTTTTAAAATTTAGAAAATACTTTGAAACCGATAGCAAAAACCCCATTTATTTTCATTCTGTAAGAGGTATTGGTTATAGGTTTACTGAAAATTGATCAGCTTAACTCCTTAAAGGAATTTATAATTTTATACGCCTGTTGGTAGATGGTATTTCTGCTAATTTTAGTATCGTAAGGTGTGTATAAATGCAATTCAATTTCACCTAACAACTGATTAATATCAAATGCCAGGCTTACCGGTTTTCCGGATTTATCAATCTTATCTTCAATCGATTTTTTATTAAATGTTTCAGGCAGTAGTTGCAGTTGATTTAATAAAAACGCTCTTAATTCTTTGTGAAGAGCAGCATAAAAATCTTTGGCAGGTATTGCCGAATCTTGTATCAGTACTGTAGAAACTGCCAGCGGATCTAAAGCAATGTAACTTTGTTCAGTAACTGCTGCAAACTCATCATCAACAATAATTTTTGTTGCAGGAGATTGTTTTTTTCTGTCCAGCCACAACCAAAATAATAATCCTGCAATTATCAGCAAGGCCACAGGTAAAATAATCATCAATCGGTTGGTAAACAGGGTTTCAAAAAATTGTTCCCTGGTATTTGGTTTATCAGTGTTAGCCGAAGTAATTAATTTTTTACCCGTGCCATTTGTTACCGTTAATAGTATTGGCTGTGTTTGTATAATTTTATAAGTTGCCGCCGTTGCATCAAAATAACTGAATTCAATTGATGGCAATATATAGCTGCCAGGCTTGTTAACAGTAAAAGGGAAACTAAATGTTTTGCTACCACTAA
>JAYTTM010000829.1:0-1214 GCA_043745055.1 Chitinophagaceae bacterium
TCTTTAAGTCCGGCCGATTTTAAAATATTTGCACAGCCGTATTTATTTCAAATTGCAAATGCACTAAAAGACGATGTGCCAGTGATTTTATTTCCGAAAGGAAGCTGGTATGCATTAAAAGATATCAGTGAAAGCAGCGCTTGTGGTGTAGGGATTGACTGGTGCATTACGCCACAAATGGCAAGAGAATTAACTGGCAACAAAATCACTATTCAAGGTAACTTTGATCCTTCAAAATTATTGGGAACCATACCAGATATTAAAAGAGAAGTTAAAGAAATGATTGATGCTTTTGGAGTACAAAATTACATTGCCAATTTAGGGCATGGTATTACACCAAATGTACCTGTTGATAATGCAAGGGCATTTGTAGATGCGGTGAAGGAGTACCAGGTGAATGGATAATTGTGAATAGTGAATGGTGAAAGGTGAATAGGACCACTAAAAATTAAATGCTTTTATTTAAATTTATAAAAATTATTTATTTACTATAAATCATTTATTATGTTCCTAACATTAAATCACCAGAAGCTGGATGTTTATCAATTTTCAAGAATATTTGTACTTGAATGTTATAGGTTAACTAAAGTGTTGCCTGCAGATGAAAAATTTGGGATGATTTCACAAATACGAAGAGCTGCCTTATCTGTACATCTGAATATAGCTGAAGGTGCTTCCAGGAAATCTGAAGTTGAAAGAAAACGATATTATGAAATTTCAAGAGGTTCAATAATAGAGATCGACGCAGCATTGGATATAGCAAAAGAGCTTGATTACATAAATAATTATGATGTAACAAAACTGGGCGAAACTATGATAAGATGTTTTAAGATTTTAAGCGGATTGATTGCCTCTAAGGCATCAAATTGACCATTGACCATTCACCACTGACGATATGCAGGTAAAAGACAACTGGATAAAAATCATTCATCAGTTACAGGATGACATTTGTGCTGCTGTAGAAGCTGCTGATGGTAAAGCCGTTTTTGTTGAAGATAAGTGGGAGAGGGCAGAAGGTGGCGGTGGTAAAACAAGGGTTATTGCCAATGGAAATGTGTTTGAAAAAGGTGGTGTCAATACGTCGATAGTTTTTGGAGAGGTTACAGAGGCAATGCGGAAGCAACTTTCAAACTCTCCTTTGGGGGAAAAGGGTGTCAATTGGTTTGCTTGTGGAATAAGCATAGTGCTTCATCCAGCTAATCCTTTTGTTCCAA
>JAYTTM010000830.1:0-1209 GCA_043745055.1 Chitinophagaceae bacterium
TTGAAACCAGTTGAAGAAGTAACAGATAATCTAATAAGTGCCGTAGGCTCGGCCCATATAAAAATAGGATAACAGTTAGTTAAAAACATGTAGCTGTATTTAAAGACGGAACAATATGAGCCGGGCCTACGGATTTCCGGTAGCTGATTTTTTAAAGCACAACGGATTAAAATCTGTTGTTACAAAACAGAAACGAGCCTACGGCTCTACAGTTTTTTTAATGACGTTACTCCTATTTGCGGATAGTCATTAAACTTCTTAAATTGTTTCTGAATAAATAAAACAGGGAAAGCTATTTAATTTGTCCACATTACTATACTTTTTAAAGTCTATTGCAGCATATTGGTAAATACAAATGGTATAACAGCATGCCTGCCTACGATACTGAAAAAATACGGCGGATGTTTTGATAAAACTACAGTAATTAAATTGTGCATTACCTATCACAGTCCTTGGGCATAAAGTTGATGTAGTTGCCCAAACTATGCGTAGTGGCCGGGAAGAGGGTATTTGTGAACGTGCAACTTTTATTAAAAGTAGCCGCTATTTATCATGACACCGGCTTTGTAAGAGGATACGCCAATCATTCAATTTTAAGCGGTGAAATTTTTTTAGAAGATGCTATTGATTTTGGAATGGGCGATGCTGAAAAGCTACTGGTAAAGGATTTAATTTTCGCCATAAAAAGACCTCAGTTGCCTGCCCACCACTTTACTTCAGCAAATTATTTGTGATGCCCACCTCGATTACCTGGGAAGAACAGATTTTTCGACCAGCTTCAATTATGTATAAACGGAGTTTTTGCATTTTGGTATTGTTGCTGATAAAGCAGCGTGGTAAAAATTGCAAATGAAATTTCTTAACAGCCATCAATACCATACTAAGTAGTCTTTGCTATTGAGGGAGCCTGTAAAAAAATTGCATATTGCCGTGTTGCAGTAGCAAGCAGCTGGTTTTTTAATTCAATATTAACTATTTCCTGCTCACGGAATAGTTTGCACAAATTGCTTTTAATTCTTTTTAAAATATCAGTAATAACTGCACATAAAAAAAGCAAGTAGTTTACTTAGCTGTTGATTGTTAATAACAGCCCATTTACTTTAGCAGCTTCACATTTACCGCATTAGCACCTTTGGGGCCCATCTCTACTTCAAAAGTAACTTTGTTGTTTTCTTTAATAGCCTCTGTTATAGAATTGATGTGGACAAA
>JAYTTM010000831.1:0-4471 GCA_043745055.1 Chitinophagaceae bacterium
GTGAGTTTCGGTGCCTTTACAAAACCCAAAAAGCCCGCAAACATAGTGTTTGCAGGCTTTTAGCATAATTTGGTAATGACTTTAGTGGAGCTGCAGGGAATTGTACTTTCCAAAAAACTCCAGTATTATCAACTATTTCAGAGGGTTCTAAAATTCAGGTAACCGAATTTATCCCCTCGCTTTTCAATTCATTTTGTATTAAATCGTATGCTATAAAGATACTACAACAATACGACTTTGAGTAATAAACCTTACTATTTTTTGAACTGGTTTTCAGTATGGCAAAGGTTATCAGGCGGTTGGCAACCACAAATAAACTATCCCAAAAGTAACGGCTGCACATGCTCTTGTTTTAAACCTGTGTAGTTGCAAAAGTCTTCAATACTTACGAATTGATGTTCTTCTTTTTCAAACTTCTCTTTGATTTTTTGCAACAACATACGGCTATACCTTTCGCTTTTTCCTGTGATACGCTGAACATCTTTTGGGTAAACACAAAGTCTTACCGTTTCTAATTTCATACACTATCTATACTTCAACCCAGTCTATGCCATAACCGGAATAAGTACCAAACAAAGATACTTAATGCCAGAAACAGTTTCTTCCAGCAATAAATACAGCTTCCGGCAATAAAGGCTAATAACGGAAGTACCTTGATACAACCTTTCGTTTTGCTTACCAGCTTTGTGGTATGAGATACCTGCAGACAATTTTATTCATTCTTATTTTTTTTATTTGCACAAGTGCACAACTTGTTGTGAAAGTAATTGATGGCGACACTTACAAAGTATTGCTGAATGGCAGAGTGCAAACGGTGCGTTTGCAAAATGTAGATGCCCCGGAACTGGGGCAATATTTTGGAAAAGCTGCCAGCGACAGTGTTGCAGCTTTGATACAATTGCATATGGTGCAATTAGAAACACAAGAAAGCGATTTATATGGCAGGCAACTGGTAAGCATACATGTAAATGGAATGAGCTTTGACAGTCTTTTAATCGCTAAAGGATGGGCTTGTTTTTATTCCTCTTACTCCCATAATCTTCAACTCTCCATTTACGAAGCTATAGCTAAACTTAAAGGTATTGGGCTATGGCGTTGTGAACATCCGGTGCCGCCCTGGATATGGCGTAAACTGAGCAAACGAAATAAACGGCTTTATGAAATGTGCCGCTAAACATTTCGATTTAAAAAATAAAATCTGATACAATGGCAAAACAAAAAGGGATTATCAAACTGGAAGGTACTATCGGAGATATTACTTTCTACAAAAGCCAGGATGGCTACCTGGCCCGTGAAAAAGGCGGCGTTGATGCAAGCCGCATAGCCAACGACCCTAACTTTCAACGAACCCGTGAAAACGGTAATGAATTTGGAAGGGCTGGTAAAGCTGGAAAGGTATTGCGTAACTCAATGAGGGGCTTATTGCAAAATGCTTCTGACAGCAGGATGGTTAGCCGACTTACAAAAAAAATGATGGAAGTATTGCAAGCAGATACTACCAGCACCCGTGGTGAAAGAAATGTGATTGACGGCGAAGCCGAACTACTGGAAGGCTTTGAATTCAATGCCAATGCAAAGCTGAGTACAACCTTGTATGCACCATATACAGCAACCATTGATAGGGTTGCCGGAACATTGGTAGTAAGCCTGCCAGTATTTGTACCAGGCAATATGATTGCAGCTCCCGGCGGTGCAACGCATTTCAAAATTATTTCTGCAGGCTCTGAAGTGGATTTTGAAAATGAAACATTTGTTATTGACAGCCAAAGTACCAATATCCTGCCCTGGGATTTTGCAAATACTGCAGTAATTAATTTGTCGAATGCTGTTACAGCTAACAGTACTCATCCTTTATTTCTGGCTTTGGGTATTGAGTTTTACCAGGATGTGAATGGGGTAAAATATCCTTTAAAAAATGGAGCGTTTAACCCATTGGCAATTGTTAAAGTAAGCGGCGTATAACCCGTTTTAAAATCCACCCTTTGAAACCATGGAACTGGAATTACTAAGAACATACTATCCCAAAGGAACAAACGGAAGTTTATTGGTTGATGGCACGGGCTTGTGCCATACTATTGAACTGCCCTGGAAGAAAAACGAACACAGAATTTCTTGCATACCAGAAGGAAGGTATGAATTAGTAAAGCGGTATAGCCCAAAGTTCAAATGGCATCTGTTGGTGAATAATGTACCTGAAAGGGTCAGTATTTTAATACATCCTGCCAATGATGCCATGAAAGAATTGAAAGGCTGTATCGCACCAGTATCCACTATTACAGGTGAAGGTAAAGGTAATGCTTCAAGACTTGTTTTTGAAAAGCTGAAAGCTTTTGTCTTCCCTGTTTTAGAAAGAAATGAAAAAATATTTCTCACAATTAAATCCATTTGATATGAAACAATTTTTTGAAAGGGTGAATGCACCCACTCCTAAATTTTTTAAGAAGCTAAGAAATATTGGCTTTACACTAGCTGCTATTGCAACTATTATCGCTGCTGCACCTGTAGCACTACCTATGGTAATTGTAAAAGCTGCAGGATACCTTGCAGTTGCTGGTGGTGTTTTAGGTACTATCAGTCAAACAACTGTGGAGGGTGAGTAATGAAAGAGCTATTTGATAATACAACAAAGGCAGGAACTGCCGGTGGTACCTTGCTCACCATTTTTGGAAATATCCACAGCCAGGATATTATCAAAACAGTTATTCTGGCTGCAGTTGGTGCAGCAGTCAGTTTTAGTGTAACTATATTTTTGAAGTTTATAATTAAACATTTCAAAAAATAATTCTCTTCCGTTCGTGTGGTGACCTTCGGAATGAGATTTGTAAGAGGGCAGCAATTACGCTGCTCTTTTTTTATGCACCACCCTTAAAAGGGCAATGCACAAAGTTGACGGCGACCTGATGGAAAACACCACAGATACCAACCGCAAGCAAGCTGATAAATGGAACAACCCACTAAAGGACGGTAATGAATACGATGGCGGCGAAAATGCCTGCTGAAAACTACCTGCGGAACTGATGGAACCGGGAATAAAGAACTGCTGAATGGACAAACTGCCAAACTGCGACTGGTGATAATACGAAGCTGCTTTTGCATAATGTGAATTTTTATAAGCGTCTCTCAGCGAAGGCAGATAAAAAAACCAAAAGGAAACGGAATAAAAGATTGGGCTGTGTGCTGGGGCTGTGTTTATGCCGTAGTCTTTTGTTTTTTTTGTTGGGTCTGTGCGGCGGGCTGCCGTAGCTATCTTTGCTTAATAAAAAACACATTGGCAAAAGCTGTGTCAATTCCATAGGTCGTGAAGGATGTTAAAAAAGCGGACATTGCTGCCCGCCTTTCTTTAGTATTCACATGGTAGCATCATGCAGCCATCTACCAGCCAGATTGTAGCCTTATCATAAGGAAAATCACTAAATGGAATTTCCTGACTGGTTACTTTGTTGTGATTGCCATCTGTAGCAAGGATTGTAAACACATTATCCTTTACCCGTTTCAAATTCCACACCTGGAAACGTTCAAGATTAATTTCCCTGTGGCATTGATGACTAATAATTAAATCAATCAGCCAGTAAGCACTGCTGGATTCTGCTAACTCCTTTACTCCATCAGTGTAAAGCATTAAAGAAGGTTTGTGGCAATAGAAATTTTCTGAACCATTGCTACTTCCGAAACTGTCATTTGCATTTGTCATTGTAGTAGTTTTTTTTAATGAATATTTCCAAAAGAAAAAAGGAAAAAAAAGAAAGCAGTTGTATTAGCAATGCAGATAAAAAAACCAAAAGCAGAAGCCGCATAAATGATGGCTTTGTGCGCTGGGCTTGTGTTTATGGCGGCTGTCTTTTTGTTTTTTTTGTCAGGGCTGTGCGATGGGCTGCATTGATATTTTTGCGGCCTTTTTTTATACTTTATTTTTTTGGATGGTTTCCTCTTTAACCTGTCAAGTGAGTTCTAAATTTTCCTACTGTATTTCTGCCTTTTGTTCTTAATGAAAAACAACTGTTCACGACCTGCTGTCACAGCCGACCTGCGACCCCACCTGCGCCCTTGGCTTGCTGGGTGAGGGCGGGAATGGCTTGCCCCGACTTAAAAGTGTAGCGAAGCGGAACGGCGAGGGGCAAGCCATGTAGCCCGCAACACAACGTGGCTGCTTTTTGTGTGGGAGGGCATAGCGAAGCTATAAGCAGGGCTTTCGCACAAAAAGCAACTCATAGGGCTGTGCCAGTGCAGCAAGACAACAGCAGGGGGCGCATAGGGAGCAGGCGGTTTTTGCAATGGCATCTGTGTTCAGGATAAACCGCCGTAGCGACCGTGCTAAAAATGTGGAGGAGGCTTTTTTATTTTTTTCACTACAGAATGGCGAAGCCACCATAAAAAAAAAATAAAAAAATAGCCGACGGACTGCGGGGCAGCGAAGGGTTAGCAAAACCATGACAAAAACGGCGAAGCCTTTTTGGCATGTGTTTTTTTCTTC
>JAYTTM010000832.1:0-1208 GCA_043745055.1 Chitinophagaceae bacterium
GTAAATTTTCTTTCTTCGGGAACATCAATTTTTGCTTTAACAGTCCCTCTGCCTCCGGATGATTCAGCAATATCATCACTCATTAATTCTTTGTAACAGGTGTCTAAATTATCCCTGAAAGCATCTGCCATGGCTACCAGTTTTACATTTTGTTTACTTAGCAATGCCTGCATAGCAGCTCCTGTGCCACGACCGCCGCAGCCTACCAATGCTATTTTAATAACATCATCTGCGCCAGAAAAATAATTGGCTTTTGTTAATAGCGGTGCAGCAATTAAACCGCCGGCAAGTATTGATCCTTGTAATAAAAATTCTCTCCTGGAATGGTCTGTAAATTTAGTAGCATCGTTGTTCATAATTGAATGGTTTATTTTTTTAAATGTGAAGTATTAAAATTATAAAAGATGAAAAGTGTTTTAACTAAATCGAAAATCTCAAATCATACATCACAAATCACGGATCTCAGATCAAACATGGGCTGTGTTATTTCCCCAGGTATTGTTTAAAAAATTCGTTTACCTCATCAGCACCCGGTTGCAACAATGGCCGTACAATGCGGAACCCAATAGCAGGTGCATCAGTTAGCCACCATTTACTTTTTGGTATTTGTGGATCCCTTCTGTTAAGGGATGGGTCCGATTGAAAACGATTCGCACTTCTTAATTGGCCGGCTTCATCTTTAAAACCTCCGCCCCGTAATACTTTGGGGTAACGGGCTTTGTTGTATGCAACAAAAACATTGTCTGTATTTTCCTCCAAGTTTACCAATCTTTTTTCATCATAATGATCCAGCGTCCATTCACACACATTGCCCAGTATATCATACAGCCCCCATGCATTCGGTAATTTTAATCCTGCCTGATGAAATTTATCTTCACTGTTTTTTTTATACCAGGCATATTTTTCAAGTGCTGCTTTATCATTGCCAAAAAAATAAGCGGTGGTACTTCCTGCCCGGCAGGCATATTCCCACTCTGCTTCTGTAGGTAAGCGATAAAAAATACCGGTTTTATTGTACAACCACCTGCAATACATTAAAGCCGCATATTGTGATAAACTATTTACGGGATAACCACCTTCTTTTCCCATACCTAAACTAAAGTCAATGTACTGTGGGCTGGGCCTTGTAATAGCATCAACTGTTGAGTTTTCGCTGATATTATTGTCATTGAAAAAAACATCAAACTCATCCCTGCTAACTTCAAATG
>JAYTTM010000833.1:0-1207 GCA_043745055.1 Chitinophagaceae bacterium
TGCAAGCGGAGGCATATTTACTGCGGCAGATGCAAAAGAAAAATTGCAGGCAGGCGCTTCGCTGGTACAAGTATGGACAGGGTTTATTTATGAGGGACCTGCTATTGTAAAAAGTATTTGCAAGGGGTTGTAAAATAGAATTTATAAAACAGCTTATAGAATTTATTTTAATCAGAGAAACATATCAACAATACATTTACACCTTAAAAAAAATCAATGGAATATTTATTTACATCAGAAAGTATCATCAGTTTTTTTGTATTGGTTATTTTAGAAGTAGTTCTTGGTATTGACAATGTGATTTTTGTAAGTATTATCATGAACAGGCTTAAAACCGATGCTGAACAAAAAAGGGCAAGAACCATCTGGATGATAACCGGTATCATTTCAAGAAGCCTGATGTTGATGGGACTGGGCTGGTTATTATCTCAAAAAGGAAAATCTGTATTTACCCTGGCTGGTAAAGGGTTTGATCTGGCAAGCTTAGTAATGCTTGCCGGCGGCTTGTTTTTAATTTATAAATCAGTAAAAGAAATACATGGTAAGCTGGAGGGAGAAGACCCCAATGCAAAAACAGCAAATTCTAACGGTATTTCAATGGCACAGGCAATTGGCCAAATCATACTGATTGATGCGGTTTTTTCATTCGACAGCATTATCACTGCAGGCGGCACCGCCAAACATGTGGAAATAATGATTGCAGCCGTAGTAATTGCCATGCTGGTGATGTTTTTATTCAGTCCAAAAATTTCCTCCTTTATACACAAACACCCTACGCTTAAAATGCTGGCACTTTCATTTTTGGTTATGATTGGTATTAGTCTGATTATGGAAGGATGGGATAGTGAGAGTGCAGAAAAACTACACCTTAAAAATTACATATATTTTGGTATGGCATTTTCTTTTGGCGTAGAAATGCTGAATATGTCCATGAAGGGCAGGGCCAAACGCAGGGTTGTAATATTAAATGAACCAGTATTGGAAGATAAGCAAGATGGATATAATGATAATGCCAGTTAAACAGTATCAATCTTTATATTGAAAGGCTGATAGCGATATAATGAAAAATATTATTGCTGATAAATATTTTCTTTTTTTATCATGCTTAACGCAATTTTGTTTGAATCCTGTTTGTAAAACATTGTTGTACATTTACCTGTAAATATTTCTTTGTATGCAATATGAAAATAAGCCTGTAATTGGCCTT
>JAYTTM010000834.1:0-1206 GCA_043745055.1 Chitinophagaceae bacterium
CGATACGCCCCATACTACCGGATAAATGCCAGCAACAATACCTATCTGGTAAATACTAAATCCACGTTGCATTAGCAGTATGGGCAGTAAACCCCAAACTACTCCATCATTCATATTATTTACCAGGCCATTTAAAGTAACACTGCTTATATTTTTATGTTTCCAGGTGGTATCTTTCCATACTTTTTTAAGTAAGGCAATGTTGCTGGTACTGCTTTCTGCATGAACAAAATGGGTAGTATCTTTTACCAAAAAAACAGACATCATTAAACCCAACGCTGCAAAACCCAAACCCGGAATGAACGGAAAAAATGCAAAGCCATAACGGGCTGCAATGCTGCTTGCTAAATAAGAAGCTAGCCCAACAGAAAGATAACCGGCAAACTCATTAATACCCATTGCAAGGCCACGATTTTTATTCCCTACCAAATCAATCTTCATAATTACTGTACTGCTCCATGCCAAACCCTGGTTAATACCAAGCAGGATATTTGCAAATAAAATCCAATTCCAGTTGGGTGCATACATCAATAAAAAAGGAACTGGTAATGCGAATAGCCAACCTGTTATTAAAATGGTTTTACGGTTATATTTTTTTGTAAGTTTTGCAACACTATAATTGCTGATGGCTTTGCTGATACCAAATGCTGCTACAAATGAAAGCACAGCCGTATTGGCATCTATAGCAAATACACCCTTTGCCAGGCCAGGTATAACAGCCCTTTCCAAACCCACCATACCACCCACAAATGCGTTTACTAAAACCAGTAAACCAAATTGATATTTGTTTTGTGTCAATCCCTGCATAAGATATAAAGTTAGCCACTAGCTTGTGGATGCATTGTAACATTGGTTACACAAAAAAAGTAGCTAATGCTACTCCTTTTATAATTTAATTTTTTTTTATAATGGCCATTTAAAAATATTGGATAAACTCTTTCATCTCTGTAAGACCCTGCTTTCTCCAAACTTCTTTACCCTGTTTGTAAATAATAAAAGTAGGAAAGCCATCAACATTCAGTTCTTTACAAATATCCGTTTGGTCGCCACCATCAATTTTTACCACCACAAATTTATCGCCATGCGTTGCCACCAATGAATCTAGTACCGGTGCCATTTTTTTGCATGGGGCACACCACACTGCACCAAAGTCAACCAGTACGGTTTTGTCAGTGGGTATTTGTGCCAAATATTCCTGCATGGTTA
>JAYTTM010000835.1:0-4459 GCA_043745055.1 Chitinophagaceae bacterium
TTTTGGGTATTACAATGTTGAAGCTTATTTTTGCAACCCCTTAATAAATAGGGCAGGTAGGAGAGGTGCCTGAGTGGCCGAAAGGAACGGTTTGCTAAATCGTCGTACGGGTTAAACTGTACCGTGGGTTCGACTCCCACCCTCTCCGCAAAAAGTTCTTATCTAAAAGTTGTTGGTGTTTACAAATTAGCTGAAAAGCAGTTCATTTCATCCCTACTTCAAAATGGTTTAATAAACACCGGGTTCCTTTTTTGGAACTAAGTTCGGGATGTAGCGTAGCCCGGTATCGCGCCTGGTTTGGGACCAGGAGGTCGCAGGTTCGAATCCTGCCATCCCGACTCAAGAACCCTACCCCTTCGATTTTTTTCGAAGGGGTTTTTTATACCCTCTAATTAGATGCTGATAAGGTTTTTTATAAATGCATGTATTCTATATCCTTTTAGAAAAAAAACCTAAGGATTGATTCTAAACTTTGGCAAAATCCAGACACTAATTAAGACTTGTACCTGTAGTTAACAGACAAATACAATAACATGATGGGAATTAAAGAAGCAACAATTTTATTGAATTGATTTTTTTCAGTTTTTTTTACTATTGCGTTGATATAGTAAAAAAGATTCTTAATCCACCAACTGGTTTCTTAATAAATCTTCAAACACATCCCGCTTGCGGATGAGTTTTGCTTTTCCATTTATCAGCAATACTTCTGCAGGCTTTAAACGGGAATTGAAATTGCTCGACATTTCAAAACCATAGGCACCGGCATTGTAGAAAACCATTAAATCACCTTCTCTTACTTCATGTAATTTTCTGTCCCATGCAAAAGTATCTGTCTCACAAATATTGCCAACCACATTGTAAATTCTCTCAGCACCGGCAGGGTTGCTGATGTTTTCAATGTGATGATAAGAGTCGTACATCATGGGGCGTATCAAGTGATTGAAGCCGCTATTAACGCCCACAAAAACTGCGGCAGGTGTTTGCTTGACAACATTTGCTTTTACAATAAAATAACCTGCCTGACTTACTAAATATTTACCTGGCTCAAACCATACCTGCAATTTTTTGCCGGTCTCTTTTTCGAAATCTGCAAATGCCAGCGCAACCTTTTCACCAAGAGTGGTAATGTCTGTTTCGGCATCGCCTACCTGATAGGGCACTTTAAAGCCACTACCTAAATCAATAAACTCAAGGTTGGGGAAATGGCTGGCTGTGTTGAACATAACTTCCAGCCCCTCCAAAAATACCCGGATATCTTTTATCTCACTACCTGTGTGCATGTGTATGCCCGTAACATTGAGGTTGGTAGTTTTTACAATGCGTTCAATATGGCGCATTTGATGGATGGATATACCAAACTTGCTATCAATATGCCCGGTTGAAATTTTATAATTGCCTCCCGCCATAATATGGGGGTTCAGCCTAATACAAACAGGATAGCTGTTGCTATACTTATTACCAAACTGTTCCAGAATAGAAATGTTATCAATATTGATATTTACACCCAATTCCTTTACTTCAACAATCTCATCAAAGTCCACACAGTTGGGCGTGTACAGGATATTGTGTTTATCAAATCCAGCCATCAGGCCAAGCCTTACTTCGTTTACACTTACACAATCCAGGTTGGCACCAATTGATTGTACATACTTTAATATGTTGATATTGGTGAGCGACTTACAGGCATAAAAGAAACGGGCATTGCTGTTTTTAAACGCCTTTTGTAGTTTCTTATACTGGTCTTCTATACGTTCTGCATGGTACACATACACCGGTGTACCAAATTCGTTGGCAATGTCAATTAATTGCTGATGGGTTAAATTTTTTACCATGTTGCGAAAATAAGTGTTTAATAAATGATTCAAAACAGCGTGTGTTATAATATTGAAAGTCCAATTTGATTATATTATTCAGCGCCAGTATTCTTTTAGCATAATCGCATCAAATTTTACTTAATAATTTTTTTAAGATTTGTTATAAAATGTGCTAATTATTTATTTAAAAAATAGACAAAAAAAAAGCATGAAATATTGATTCCATGCTTTCGATAATTATGTTGTAATAATCTTATATTTTAGAATCTTGCGCCTGTTCCCCTTCCTGTTTATCCTGTTTACTTTTTTCAATTTCATCATCAGCAATTACTTCTAAATTCATAGTTGTTTCTCCATCGGAAAATGAGTTTAAATTGTTCACTTCCTCAATACTTATAGTTTCATCTACAATTACTTCATGTTGTTCAGTTACCAGCATTTCCTCCACCTTTGCTGCCTGTGCCACTACTGTTGCCTGCACCAATTCCTCCATCATCACTTCGCTTATTTTCGGCAGATCGTTGGTAGAATTAATGCCAAAGTAATCCATGAATGATTTAGAGGTAGTGTAAATAAGGGGCTTGCCAACAGCATCTTCATTTCTGCCTGCGATAACTACTAAATCTTTTTCCAGTAATTTTTGTACAGCATAATCGCAGTTAACCCCACGGATAGCTTCCATTTCGCTTTTTGTAATTGGCTGTTTGTATGCAATGATGGCCAATGTTTCCAAAGCCGCTATCGATAAGCGTTTTAGGAACTTATCGCCATTTAGTTGGGCTACTGTTTTATGAAATTCTTTTTTGGTAAGAAACTGCCATCCACCACCGCTTTGTTTTAACTCAAAAGCGTAAAACTCAGTACTGTATTTTTCTTGTATTCCATCTACTGCAGCTTCTACCTGTTCCAGCGTAGCCCTGTCATCAATAAAACCCAGCGCATTGTTTAGCAATTCTGCCAAATCAATATTTGTCAACGGTTTTTCGCTGGCAAATATCAATGCTTCAATATGTGGTATTATTTGAGAGAGTTCCATGCCCTATCCCCGAAAGTGGATTTTGAATTTGATTTTAAATGAAGTTGCTGTAATATTTGAATCCCTGCATTACCCCCCTTCAGGGGATGGGGGTTAACCATTCAAAGCTGCTGCACCACTTACAATCTCTGTAAGTTCTGTTGTAATAGCAGCCTGCCTTGCCCTGTTGTAACTTAATTTAAGTGCTTTTAATAATTCATTGGCATTTTCGCTGGCTTTATCCATGGCAGTCATTCTAGCGCCATGCTCGCTGGCATTGGCATCCAGCACAGCTTTGTATAATTGTGTATTTAAAATTTTAGGCATCAATTCCACAATCAACACTTCCTGGCTTGGTTCAAAAATAAAATCAGCTTTTTTTACATTGCCGGCAGAAACAATTTTTTGTACCGGTAAAAACTGTTCTGAAACAAATATTTGTGTACCGGCATTTTTAAATTCGCTGTACACCAGTTCAACTGCGTCTACTTCTTTATTGGCAAAAGCATCCATTGCATATTTGGCGGCAGATTGTACTTTTTCAAAACTCAGACCAGTAAAAATATCCCAGTATTTATCTACAACCAGAAAGCCATTTTTATTAAAATGTTCGTATCCTTTTTTACCCACCGGCAATATCTGCACATTTCCTTTGGCTAATTGTGAAGCATATTTGTCTGTAATGGTTTGCTTGACTAATTTAATGAGGTTACTGTTATAACCACCACAAAGGCCTCTATCGCTGGTAACAACAATTATCATTACCTTAATAATGGGTCTTTCTGCAGCCAATACCATATTTACATCACCATCGCTGCTGCTTACAATATTACTCAGCATTTCCTGCAACTTTTTTGCATAAGGACGCATTTGTGTAATGGCATCCTGTGCCCTGCGTAGCTTGGCAGCGCTTACCATTTTCATGGCTTTGGTTATTTGCTGGGTGCCCTGTACACTTTTAATTCTGTTACGAACTTCCTTTAATGCTCCTGACATATCAAAATAAGTTTAGCTTGATTGGTTCTGTTTTCGGTGTGCAAATGTAGGGCAAAAAACCCTACAATCATTAGGCCCAATCAACCAATGGCCGAAAAAAGAGGCGATTGGTTGATTGGGCGATTGTTACGAGGCCGATAAAATTTATAGAATTAGGCATTTAGTTCGCAGAGGCCCTAGTCTTTTGTATTACACTTCATTTTCTTTTTTTTCTTGATAAAAAAAAGAAACAAAAAAAATCAAGGCTACGAATAAAAAGGCTGAAATTTCCCACATCAGCCTAAAATCAAGGAACTCGCCGCCAAAGTTCAATAATTTAAAGTTTGTGCCGGCTCAAACAGCCTTGATTTTTTAACGGCTGATGTGGGAAATTTCTAGCACTTTTTATTCAAGGCCATACCCAGCCTTAGTTTGCGAACAAGGTTCTTAATCCTAAAAATTTATTTATTGTTGAACTTGTTTATTGGGTAGATAAAATTATTGGGGTTGTATAATAGATTAGTAAGCTGAATAAAGAACCAATAGTACAAGAGGGCGATGCAACGATGTAATATTGAAAAACAACTGCCCGGACCAAAAAAATATTTTATAAGGAACGAAATCTAGTTGCGATTCTATGGTACGTTTTTAAAAA
>JAYTTM010000836.1:0-1204 GCA_043745055.1 Chitinophagaceae bacterium
ATCAAATAGTTTCACGTGCTGATCATTTGAATTATTCTCTTCAATCAAAACAAGAAATTCGCTTTGCTGTGTTCGGGCCGACATTACCGGGTTAAAAAAACCTGCATTGAGAATAGCTTTTAAAATTGTTTTTTGAATGTTCATGTAAGATGCCTCATCGCTGATTCGCAAACGCATCAACCTTGCAACAACACCCAGTTCCTGCTCGGGCAACGGCAGGTAATTCTTATTCTGAAACAGGATATCTGCTGAACCATTCTTGCCTGAAAATGATCGAACCAATTCATCGTACTGCTGATGACTTTGATTTTCTTCATTTAATTTTCGGTTTTTATTTTTGTACCAGCGAAGCGCAAAAAAAACTGACAGGAATAAAGAAACAGCCGCTAATAATGCTGCAATGTAAAACCAGTATGCATACACTTTATGTGATAACTTAACAGGCTTTGCATTTGCAGCGGACCGAAACAATACCAGGGGTTTAGGACTTGAATCATTTACCGAAAAACTGATTTGACTTTCTACATTGCAGGGTGAATTTTCATCTCCGTAAAATGCTTTACAATTAAATATTTGAACACCTGCATTTTTAAACGAAGTAACAATTTCGCTGCCTTTCCCTTCTCTGAACTGTGATTTATCCTGATTAGACCAATATATACTGTCTGGTTTTTTCCCGTTGATAAGGGTGCTCAGTTTAATGTTCTCCCCTATTTTTACAGAATCGCCGGGAAATAATTGTATGTTGATTGCAGTCTTATTAAAACAGATTGACACAGGAACCGGATTGGTTATTGTATCGGCATATTGAAACTGGTTTTTATAATAAACATCAACGTAGGCGGAGGG
The DNA here is from genome assembly GCA_043745055.1 of Chitinophagaceae bacterium. Lineage (GTDB taxonomy): Bacteria > Bacteroidota > Bacteroidia > Chitinophagales > Chitinophagaceae > Ferruginibacter. The sequence goes on from JAYTTM010000836.1 coordinate 850, forward strand.
TGTATAATTACCTTCTGTTTTATAAATGTGAGAGGCTGCTGTATCATTAACTGAGCTATCGCCCCAATTGATTTTTTGCTTTTTTACAATAAATTTCTGCAATGAATCTTTTACCTCGAGCTTAACATCAAGTTGAATTTGTGTTCTTTGTAAAGTGTTTTTTTTTGACTCTGTAGAATCCGGGTAAAAAAGATGATAGGAAAGTGTAATTTCAGGTTTAGGAGGTGGTTTAACTAAGTAAGATTTTACGATGACAGCTGCAATAATTACAAGTAAAGCCAACATATATTTCCACCAATGTTTTCCTATATGGCTTTTTTGAATTTCATTGCCGGTCTTTTGTTGCGGAGTTATT
>JAYTTM010000837.1:0-4450 GCA_043745055.1 Chitinophagaceae bacterium
CCAGGGTGTTAATCACAACTATTCAGCAGACGAGACAACTCCCTGGACAATTTACTGGATACATTTTAAAGGGAATATTACCAACAGTATTTTGAAAACATTTCAATTAAAAAACAATAGCTATAAAGGTTCTGTTGACTATCAGGACAGTCGCATGCGTTTATTTGAAGACATGTATTCCAATCTTGAAATGGGTTACAGCAATGATAATTTATGCTATGCCAATATGTGCCTGCAACATTATTTAACCTCTTTTATTTTTAACGATAATTATAACCTGGCCGATAAAAAACAAAGTATTGATACCATCAATACTTCTATCACTTACATGCAACAGCATATAGATGAAATGATTCCGTTACAGGTAATGGCACAGGCTGTTAATTTATCGGCATCGCATTTTTCTTTTTTATTCAGAAAAAAAACAGGGTTCCCCCCAATAGAATATTTTAATCACCTTAAAGTGCAGAAGGCTTGCCAGTACTTGCTATTCACGGATTTTAGGATAAAAGAAATAGCAGATAAACTGGGTATAGAAGACCCGTATTATTTTTCGAGAATGTTTACCAAATTGATGGGAATGTCGCCGGTTGCTTACAGAACAAAAAAAATCAGTTAACAGTGTTTTAATTAATGACCATTAAAGAAGCCTTCCATTTCTTCCAATGTTTTGCCTTTTGTTTCTTTTACTTTTAACCAGATAAACAGTAAACCGATTAAACAAATACCAGCATAAATATAAAATGTTTTATCCTGAAGCCTGCTGTACAAAATAGGAAATGTGAAGGTGAGAATAAAATAAGCAGCCCACAAACACAACACTGCAACAGCCGTAGCAGCAATCCTTATTTTGTTGGGGAATATTTCAGATATCAATACCCACGTAACTGGCGCTAAGGATGTAGCATACAGGCCAATTGCTGCCAGTAAAAACCAGGAAACACTAGCAGATTTTGTACCAAGCAAAACAGAAATAATGATGTATAAAATTGCTAACCCACCAGCGCCTGTCAGCATCAACGGTTTTCTGCCAATTTTATCTACCAGCAACATTGCCAATAAAGTAAATACTAAATTGATACCGCCAATAAAGACCGTTTCTAATAATTGGTCATCTTTTGAAAAGCCAATACTTTCAAATAAAACTGCAGTATAATTAAATACTACATTGATACCACAGAGTTGCTGAAACACTGCCAATCCAATACCAATCAATACAGCAGGTAAAACAGCTTTTTCAAAAACAGCACTATACTTTACTTTAGTAACAGCTGAAATATTTTTGCTTATATTGGATAATGTTTCTCCTGCATAATTTTCACCACCAATCTTCATTAATATTTTTTGTGCCTTTGCTTGCTTGCCTGCCTGCATAAGCCAGCGGGGACTTTCGGGCAGCCAAAGCACACCGATAATAAATAATGTGGAGGGGATGGCCCCCAAACCAAACATCCAGCGCCATGCATCTGTGCCATTATTTCTTAAAGAGTAATTCACCAGGTTGGTTATTAGTATACCAATTACGATTGTGAGTTGATTAATTGCTACCATGCGTCCACGAATATGCGCTGGAGCAATTTCTGCAATATATAAAGGAGATAGCATGGATGCCATACCAACTCCAGCACCAGCAAAAAATCTGGCTATAATAAAAATATCTCTTGATGGAGCCATTGCCATTGCTATAGAAGAAAAAGTAAATAAAGATGCAGCAGTTAACAGACCCGGACGGCGACCATATTTTTCAGTCACCCATCCAGCAACAATACAACCAGCTATAGCGCCCAAAGCAAGACAACCAGTGGTAAAGCCTTCCCAATATTCATTCAAGCCAAACTGTTCTTTTAAAAACGGTAATGCCCCGGAAATAACAGCAAAGTCAAAACCAAATAAATAGCCGCCCAATGCGGATATAAATGAAATTGATATAATATAGCCTGTGTTGAATTGGTGGGTTGAAGCAGTCATTGTGGCAATCGTTGATTTATAAAAAATAATAAGCAATAATAAGCAAGATCTAGTGATTTTAAATGGAGTTATAAACGAAAAGAATGGATTATTTTACGGAGGTAACCAAAATTGATAATGAATGCTTTTCGATGAACCCCCTTCTGTCTTTTTTAAAAAATCCGTAAATTTAATTGGTACTTCTATCTCTTATTCGTTGCAACAAAATGTCTTATAATAGCTTTTAAAATTGATGCTCTTTCTTATGCGGCGTTTGTAATTTTAGTAACCAGTCATTCTGATGAAAAAATTCACAGAAAATGAAAAATACAGAGATTATCAATGATGCTAAGAAATTGAATAACGAAGTAAGCCGTTAATAGAGATTCAAGCTGTATCCAATGTTACCTAATAACAAGTACTGGATAATTTCTACTATGTAAAATAGGGCGGTGAGGCTAATGATTGAGAAGGAAGAGCAGCGATTGAAGGCAATGCAAAACTAACATACTTCATACCAAGATGAAAACTGAAATAAAAATCATCATTTATGGCTTATTATAAAAACAATACTTTTTAAGATTTGCCTTAACTGCCACTCACATATTTTGCAGAGTCGCCGAACTTTACCTGGTACAGCAGCAGCTATTATTGCATTCCTTACTGTACTAAAGTTCCTACATTGTAAAATACAAAACAGCGTACTATCAATTATTAATAGGCGTAAAAAAACAACAGGCAAGATTGTATAATGTAAATCTTCATTGAATTAATAGAAACGGCACAGCTTACCACAAAAAAACAAGAAGTATGCTAAATTGCATATTGTCCAAAATGTAACGGGCTACTAAAATCCGCTTATGTGTCGTAGGAATTATTGACAACTTTTTCATTGGGTTTAAAATTAGTTACTTTGCAACCTGGTGATGTATCCGGTGATTATTATATTACCATCAACGATATAAAAATATTCGACGGGAAAATTACAGTTGGATTTCTGAAATAAAAAAATTAAAACAATTGGTACGGTAGGCGGTAAATCCGCCAAAAAGTTTGGGGCATTTTGATAAAAACCGTATCATACTGATAGTAAATAATCTTAAAAAGAAATTGTATGCTCGGCGTAATTTTATGTGGTGGACAAAGCACCAGGATGGGAACTGATAAGGGCCTGATAAAATTGAATGTCAACACCTGGGCACAAGCCGCTGTAGATATAATGTTGTTGATTCCGTTAAAGGTAGTTTTATCTGTAAACGCCATCCAATACAACGATTACCAATCCATATTTAATACCGCTCAATTGATAATGGATAATGATGATTTATTGGTGAGAGGCCCGCTTGCAGGCATATTAAGTGTGCACTTGCAATACCCGGGAGAAGACTTATTTGTGCTAGCCTGTGATATGCCATTAATGGAAACCATTATACTGAATGAACTTTTGCTGGCATATAGGGAGTACCCGTTAAACGGAGCGTATGTTTTTTTAAATGAGGAGCAACCGGAACCACTTTGTGGCATTTATACAGCAAAAGGATTGGCTTATATTTACCAGTTATTTAAAACCAAACAACTACCTAAACATAGCATGAAATATATGCTGGAGCATATCCAGACTTTTGCCATTTCATTAAAGGATGAGCAGAAAAAATATTTTCGCAACTTTAATGCACATGCTGAATTAAACAATTTGTGATAGTAACTTACTGCTATCGATTTTTACAAAATCTTCCTTTGATGCTTCACACAATTCACAACTAAAATTAGCTGGTAAATTTTCAAATAAAGTACCTGGTAAAATTCCATTTTCAGGTTCACCTATTTTATTATCATACACCGATAAGCAATGACTGCATTGGTGTAACCAGGAGGCTTTCAACAATTTTTCAGCCGTTTCTTTTTTAGGGGCTATAATTTGGGGCGATACCGATGCAAGGGTTTGGTGGAAATTATAAAATGTAATGATAGCCCGTCTTAATTGCTCGGCTAACAAAAATTTAGAATTTCCTTTACTAAAAATGGTTCCTGTTCTTTCGTTGGGATTAAAGTTTTTGGAACATAAAATATCATAAACGGGAAAAAAACCAATACCTGCAATGGTAATGGTTGGCCTTTTTCTAACCAGTATGCTGCTAAATACTTCGCTCTTTTTTCTTGTTTTTATACCAATGCAAATTCCAAAAGTACGGGTATCATCTGTATGAAGCCCCTTCAATAAAAAGTTCTTTAACTCAAGGCCTTCTTTACAATTATCTTCTACCTGAAAGTTGAGTTCGTTGGCTGCATGCCGCACATTTATCTGGTGTTTCGCCAGCAAGTTGTTCCAATATACCCTATCTTTTTCTTCTATGTTTTTTATGATAATAGTTTTCCATGGGGTGGAGCAGAGTTGACCAATTTTTGTTTGTAAACATAACTGGCACAACTCTTTTAAAAAACTTATCGAAAACATTTCATCTCTTCTGTAAACACCCAACCAGAATTTATCCTGGTAACGATT
>JAYTTM010000838.1:0-4447 GCA_043745055.1 Chitinophagaceae bacterium
CCCACACTTTAATGCAAAATTATTTTTTTGATGCCCAACAGGGAAATCAAAACATACAGGATATTTAAAGTCTGACACTTTTTCCAACACAATTTCTTCCAGTGTTTTGCCAAATGCTTCTGCTGCTGTTTCTTCTTTTTTTATTTTGAATCCACCAATAATTAATGCAGCCAGCTTATCTAGTTTACCAGTTCGTTTCAGGTTCCAGAACATGCGATCGATACTGTATAAATACTCGCCGGTATCTTCTACAAACAATATTTTATTGTTTGTTACCAGGTCGCTTTTACTACCAGCCAATGATTCAATAGTTTTTAAATTTCCTCCAACCAACATACCGGATGCTTTGCCATTTCTGTTATGGATGTTAGGAACAATTGGATAGCAAATTTTTTGGCCGGTAAGGCATTGACGAATACTTTCAATTGTATCAACTTGTATCGGTTCTGCCAGCGCCCAATCTACCGGAAAACTATTGCACATTTTTGAATGAATAGTTGCAATACCAAAGTTGTGGTTAATGTGGCTGTGTAATACCGTAAGGTCACTAAAGCCAATGATCCATTTTGGATAAGCCACAAATTTTGTGAAGTCGATTTTATCGATGATACGTATTGCGCCATAACCGCCCCTGGCGCATAAAATGGCTTTAATATTTTTATCATCCAGCATAGTTTGAAAATCAGCAAGCCGTTCCGCATCTGTACCGCCAAAAGTAAAATCTTTTTTACCTACTGTATTGCCAATTTCTACATCAAACCCCCATTCCTTAATTCTCAGGATGGCAGGTTGAATATCATCTGTAGTGATAAATCCTGCAGGGCAGGTAATGCCAATGGTATCACCTTTTTTTAGATAAGCTGGTTTTATAGCAATAACTGCTTCGTCCGGTGTAATCTCATCATGGTAAAATAATTGATTTGGATGGAGTGCAAAAGCACCAGGGAATATAGCAGAGAGAAATTTTTTTCGTTCCATTTAAAATAATTTCAATTAAGATTAATAGGTACAAAAGGAACCCAATAAAAGGAGTACCTTATAATTCAAACCCCATCCCACCTCTCAAAGCCTTTTTATAATTTTTTAAATCAAACTTATAATAATTGGGTGCCTTGTGCGCCACGCCTTTTTTAATTTCATTCAGCTTTTTTAAAACTTTGGTAGCCATAATTTTTCGTTGAAAATTTCGCCTGTCTAATTTCCTGTTTAAAATCGTCTCATACAGTTTTTGTAATTCAGGCATCGTGAATTTTTCTGGCAAAAGATTGTACCCGATGGGGTGGTAATTAAGGTTTGTTTGAAGCTGTTGCAAAGCTGTATCCAAAATCTCTCTATGATCGAGAATCATCTCTGGCAAGGCATTGATATCCTGCCATTCAATAGTAGTAGAATATACATCTGCTGTTGGCTTTACATTACTAAATTCTACCAGTGCAGAGTATCCTACTGTAACAAATCGCTCAAACATCCAGCTTTCTTTCATTTCAATCCCAACATTTTTTAAAAATTGCTGGTTTATTTCTCTGGTAGAACGGGACGGCTGACTAAAAACATGGAACTGCTTCATGTAAATATTATCAAGGCCGGTTCGATGTTTCAAAATACGTTTGGCTGCTTCATCCATATGTTCATCCTTCAGGATAAATCCACCGGGCAAAGACCATATGCCAGCATACTTTGCCTGAAGCAGTAAAACCTTTAAAATATTTTGATGAAAGCCGAAAATGACGCAATCTACAGATATATGTCTCAGATATATTTCATGCCCATCAGCGAAGTGTTTGTTAATCTCAAATTCAAAATTCATTGGTTAAAATTAGGTTTAGTTCTATAATATTAAAATAAATATTACCCGGCAAAAAAGCAGACTGTCCTGATATTCAATTCACGAGTAAAATAACAATGATTATGTTACTGTTAACAAAACCGCTGCATTTGCAGGGGTTTTTGTTTGTTTGGGTATTGTACTTGCTTTAGGTATTTTTGCAGCCGCATTTATATGAACGGGGATTTATTAGATAAGAATGATTTTTATGATCTTAGACAAATCCATTAATCCACCCGTTTAAACAAGCAAAAAAATTATGATTGATCCTAAAAGATATTTAGTAACCGCAGCATTGCCTTACGCCAATGGCCCTGTGCATATTGGCCACCTTGCAGGCTGTTATTTACCAGCAGATATTTATGTGCGGTATTTAAGGGCGCAAAAAAGAGATGTAAAATTTGTGGGGGGCAGTGATGAACATGGTGTTCCCATTACCATTCGTGCTTTGAAAGAGGGTATTACACCGCAACAAGTGGTGGACAGGTATCATGCGGTTATAAAAGAAAGTATGGACCAAATGGGTATCTCTTTTGATATTTATAGCCGCACCTCCAACAAAGTGCACCATGAAACAGCTTCGGCATTTTTTAAAAATCTGTACGATAAGGGCTTGTTTGAAGAAAAAGAAACCGAACAGTATTATGATGAAAGCACTAAAACATTTCTGGCAGACAGGTACATTATTGGCACCTGTCCGGTTTGTGGCAATACCAATGCTTATGGCGATCAGTGCGAAAAATGTGGCAGCTCATTATCTCCAGAACAATTAATTAATCCACGCAGTGCTTTAAGCGATGCGGTGCCTGTACAAAAGAAAACCAAACACTGGTATTTTCCTTTACAGAACTACGAACCCTGGCTTAAAGAATGGCTAATTGAAGGTCACAAGGAATGGAAGAACAATGTGTATGGCCAATGTAAAAGCTGGCTGGATAACGGTTTGCACAGTCGTGCTATGACGAGGGACAGCAATTGGGGAATTAAAGTGCCTTTGCCCGATGCCGAAGGTAAAGTGTTGTACGTTTGGTTTGATGCCCCCATCGGTTATATCAGTGCCACAAAAGAACTGACCGAGCGTTGGGCAGATTATTGGTGTAAAGACGACACCAAACTGGTTCATTTTATTGGGAAGGATAACATTGTTTTTCATTGTATTATTTTTCCTGCCATGCTTAAGGCTCACGGCGGTTTTGTATTGCCTGAGAATGTACCTGCCAACGAGTTTTTAAATATTGAAGGAGAAAAAGTTTCTACCAGTCGTAACTGGGCCGTTTGGGTGCATGAGTATATTAAAGATTTTCCCGGTTGTGAAGATGTTTTGCGATACGTGCTTTGCTCCAATGCACCAGAAACAAAAGACAATGATTTTACCTGGAAAGATTTTCAGGATAGAAACAATAGTGAGCTGGTAAACATCTTCGGCAATTTTGTAAACCGCACCTGGGTGCTGATGCATAAACTATGTGGTGGAAAAGTACCTAAACTACACGAAGATATTTTAGATGAAAAAGACAAAGGGCTAATTGAAGATATTGCTAAAACCAAAGAAAAAGTTGAAAGTTTATTAGAAGAATTTAAGTTTAGAGATGCCTTGTTTGAAGTGATTGATTTAAGCAGAAAGGGAAATAAATACATGCAGGAAAAAGAGCCGTGGATTGTGGCAAAGCAGGCAGGCGACGACGGAAGGCCAACAATAAGTGCTCAAAAATCAATTGACAATTGTTTGCACCTGTGTTTACAACTTACAGCAAATCTCGCCATCCTTATCAATCCATTTTTACCAACTACGGCTGTTAAAATGCTGGGCATGATGAAAGTTGTAGATAAAATGCTGGACTGGAAAAATGCTGGTAAAATAAATTTACTAAGTGTGGGTTACAGCCTACGGGAGCCGCAATTATTATTCAGAAAAATTGAAGATGCAGAGATCACGGCACAGGTTGAAAAATTAAAAAACGGTCTAATTAATAAAAGCACAACGCAAAAAATGGAAGGAAATATAAACGCAGAAACTATCAATAACTCACCTTTAGGGGATGGGGGCAAGCCGGAGATTGTATTTGATGATTTTGCAAAAATTGATTTAAAAGTTGGCACCATTGTATCGGCTGAAAAAGTGGAGAAAGCAGATAAATTATTAAAGCTGCAAATTGATTTGGGTTTTGAAGTAAGAACCGTTGTAAGCGGCATTGCACTTGATTTTAAGCCGGAAGATATTGTGGGCAAACAAGTTGTAGTGGTGGCCAATTTGGCTCCCCGTAAAATGAGAGGAATCGAAAGTAATGGCATGATTTTAATGGCAGCAGATAAAGCAGGAAAGCTACATTTTATAAACCCAGAAACGGTAATCGATAACGGAAGTGGTGTGAGTTAATTTTACATTTTAAGAAAAACCTAAAAAAATACTCCTTGCTATTCGCTATTTATTTTTGGCCTTCATCTTGTAATGTTTCGACGCAGTTTGTAAAAAAGCTTTCAATTGTAATAACAGGGAATCTGCTCTGCTAAATCCGGCTTGCTCAAATAAATTAACCAGTTTAGAAGGGTCTTTTTTATAATTATAACAATAAATTTTTTTACCCTCGATGGCATCAAACCCCACCACATATTCATTGTTGA
>JAYTTM010000839.1:0-1200 GCA_043745055.1 Chitinophagaceae bacterium
GTAAAATCGGCTGAAACGCTTACTGGTATTAGCTTTGGTTGAAATTATAGAAATGAGTAAAAAAACTGCTTTTATTGTGGGTCGAAAATAACGTTAAAATACGGTAAAGTTGGAGGCGTTCAGCGCTACAAATGTGCCGCTTGTGGCAAACAATATCTAAGTATTTACCAGCTAGTAATTGATGCCGAAGCGCTTTGGGTCGAGTATACACAAGGCAAGCAAACATATTTGCAGCTTGCTCTAAAATATGGCTGTTCCACTAAGACTATCCAGCGAAAATTAGATACCGTTACAGCACAACGGACGACTACCTTTTCGGGCATTGCCAATGTTTTGATGGACACTACTTATTTTGGAAGGAAATTCGGTGTCATGGTCTTCAAAGACAGTTTTACGGGGAAAATATTATTCAAGCAATATGTAAAACAGGAGACCAATAAGCTATATCTATCCGGCATTGAAGAAATAACAAGACGAGGCATAAAAATACAATCCATTATTTGTGATGGCCGTAAAGGGTTACTGCAATTATTCAATGAAATCCCTGTTCAAATGTGCAACTTTCATCAGGTCGCAATCATAAGAAGGTATTTGACAAAGAAGCCCAAGATGCAGGCCAGTAAAGAGTTGTGGGAGCATGTATTGTTGCTGGTGCATACAGATAAAGAAAGTTTTGAAGGCGGTCTGGCAGCCTGGCACAGCAAGTGGGGCAACTTTTTGAACGAAAGAAAAGTAGATGTAAAGGGTAAGAACAGGTACGTTCATAAAAGGCTGAGAAGTGCTTATAGAAGCCTCAAAACAAACCTTCCCTGGCTCTTTACCTGGTACGACAATATGGACTTGCAAATCCCCAATACAACCAATGCCATTGATGGTCATTTTGCCGACCTAAAGAACAAATTGAGAAATCATAATGGCTTGTCAGATGAACGAAAAAAGAAGTACATAGATGAGTTTTTCAAGGCATAGGCTCAAAGTAAATAGCTGCCCAAATTAGGCAGCTATTTTTGAAGCATTTACTTCGAGCATCAAGCTATCCCTGGCAGGTTGCTCTCCAGCAGAGCCTACTTCCGTTTTGCTTGATGTGGCAAAGATTTAATTTAATAACAACAACCAAATAAAGCTCAAAAATAAAGACCATTAATTTTGTCCACTTGAACAAAAGACCTATAAAAAGACCATTAATTTTGTCTATTACGC
>JAYTTM010000840.1:0-4424 GCA_043745055.1 Chitinophagaceae bacterium
TGTCGACTTGCATTGTGTTCATGTATCAAATTTAATAAAAAGTGGTGAATTTTCATTTTATTAGCAATAGAAAGTTGTCAGGCCGCATGACGTACAACGGTCTGCATTGCCGAAGTTGGGATATTTATTGCTGGTCAAGCCCCGGACCAAAGCTAAATTGAAAGTCAAACGTTCAAATTAAGATCCAATGTTTAATTGAAAATCTTCTGCTGGAACAAATGTACTTAGCTGATCCGATGTTCATTGTTCCACCGTCCCGCCCCAATTTTGGCAATGCAATGTTAGCGGCAGTTTTCACTTATTGGTCAACCAATTTTTTGTTGATTAAGAAATTTAACAATCGTCTATTTTCGCGAAATCTGTTATTGTAAAAAAAAATGCCAAATTCATCAAAACAAATTGTTTGATTTGTTTTATTATCAAAATAGAGAGTTATTTTCCCTCTGACATCTATGCGTTTCCTCTTTTGTCTCGGAATTTGCGATTTACCTAATAGTGTTTGCATTTTGCCGAGATCAATCTTGTTTACTTCTTGAGCTTTCTTATCCTCAAAGGCCACGTCAAAGTATTCGCATGATATTGTGAATGTTGAGGTTGAAGATAAAGGAATTGAGGCCACCGATGCCCTAATAATATTTTGGCCATTCACAGACTGAATAAAAAATATAATAAAAAAGAAATAAGGTTGTCCAAACATAGCTGGTAATTAATTTATGCCAAAGTGTCCATGACTGCCTAATATGTTCAGGCAGTCATGGTGCTAAGAACCATTGGTAATGTTGTGTCTGAGCCCTGCGGAATCATACAATTAGCAATTGTTTTACTATGACGCATTGACTTGGTGTTTCCATAAATTGCCGCTAACGATTGGGTATTGCTGCAGGCAGGGAATTCATTGCTGTGTCCGACCCCAACCGCTGATGAATAAAGATATAAAAGTAAAAGATAACAAACAAAAGCCCAACAAAGCTTGTCCTGCCCACAACCGAAGCTGATAGCGAACTGCAGCCGAAGATAACAACGTCCAGCCCTGCTTGCAGCAATACCTTTGTTGGCAGCAGCAAAGTTATTTTAGTTGGTAGCTAAGTCCAACTCTTAAATAGCTGCTGTATGCTTTCGGGTTATTTTGAGTTTGATAATTTGTCAAACCAAGTGAATAGCCTACAAGAAAACCAACTTTTTTTAATTGGGTTTTTATTTGGATTCTTGGTCTAAAATCAAATGAAGGTTTGGCTTTGTCATTATCTACGGTATAAATTGTTTTATTACTTGCTGTAGCATTTCCCGTTTCTTTACTTTTTAAGCAAAATGCTATGTCAAAGCCTGCCAAAATATCAAAACCGATTTTGTGATAAGAAAATCTCTGTCCTACAAAAGGATTTAATGTTACAAACGTATTTTTCAAAGAAGTCTTGCCGTCGGCAGAATATTGCCAATATATAAAGCCATTTTGAGTAACCGTGTCAATCGCTACTTTACTTGTTAATGATTCAAAACTAATTCCTACTCCGTATATCTTTTTGGTCTTGGTAACTCGTTGTCCTTGCAATTCTAAAGAATAAGAAAATTGGCTTTTTTTGCCATAGGGATTTGATGTGAATTTGTCAGGTGAAGTGTAAGGGTTATAGTTAATCCAAGAGGTTGAACTCGAACCGTTTCCACGAAACGAAAACAGTCCGCTGTAAGCATTTAAGTTTATCTCTGTTTTTTGGCAGTATGAAAATTGTCCCGAAACCAAAAGTGTGGAGATGATTAAAACAAGTTTAGTGGTTTTTATCTTTGTCATAAGGGTTGTTTTTCTATATGGACAAGGAAATTGTATGAAACGTTGCGTTAGTGAGCGGTTTTGTTGCTGCCAACGGTCGGGTATTGCTGTCAGGCAGGGAATTCATTGCTATGTCCGACCCCAACCGCTGATTAATAAAGTTATAAAAGTAAAAGATTACAACCAAAAGCCCAAAGGTGCTTGTCCTGCCCACAACCGAAGCTGATAGCGAACCGTAGCCGAAGATAACAACGTCCCGCCCTGCTTGCAGCAATACCTTTGTTGTGCGTTCGTGCCTACTATTATTCTGTCAAATTGCTTCCTGTCATTTTCCTTTTTATAAAATTAAAACTTGCTTCATACGCTTTTAACCAGCTTTTGTACAATAAAAAAGAATGCACTTCATCAGGGAAAATTAACTGCTCAAAATATACTTTTTTCGGACGAAGGGCTTCTATAATATTCACCGTTTCGGCAAATGGAACATTTCGGTCATCGTCACCATGAATAAATAATACTGGACTTTTCCACCCATTAATAAAATTGATGGGTGATGATTGATAAGCTATTTTACCAATGGTTGCATACCTCAAAGAATCATAGTTAGAAGCAAAAGTAGGCACCTCATCGTTCCAATTGTGTACACCATGTATATCTACACCTGCGGCAAACAAATCGCTTCTTTTGGCCAAACCATGTGCTGTTAAATATCCACCATAGCTGCCGCCCCATAAACCTATACGTTTTGCATCAACATCATTTCTTTGTTTTAAATATTCTCCTGCACCAATTACATCTTGTACTTCACTTGCACCGCTAATACCGTAATTGTCTGCCTCTCTAAAATTTATGCCATAACCTATACCGCTACGAAAATTTAATGCAATTACAATATATCCTTTGTTGGCTAAATATTGATTAAATGCATAAGCGTTACTGTAATATTGTCCGTAGTTAAAACCCAACAACATTTGCCTTCTGCTACCACCATGTAAAAAAATCATGGCTGGATATTTTTTACCTTTTTCATAATTTAATGGAAGAAAAATTTGTGCAGGAGCATCTTTTCCGTCTGTTGCTTTTATATTTATTTGCTGCGGCTGTACCAAACGGGTATAAAAATCTTTTGGAAATAATTCTGCAGCAATATCCACAACTACTCCATTGCTGTAATATGCTGGCCAAGCAGGTTTTGTAGCTGATGAATGCAGTAATGCGACCCCGTTTTCGGTTGCAACTGGACTCCATTCAATTTTATTCCCTTCGGTTAATAATGTTGCATTTGCCTCGTTCACGTTTACCTTCCAAATATGTCGACGATTGATATCACTGATATTGCAAGTGTAATAAACAGATTGTTTATCCAAAGAAAGTATAATGTTTTCTACTTCACCATCGCCAGATGTTAAGAGTTTTGTTGTTTTCTTATCTACATCTAATGCATATAAATGAATCCAGCCGCCTTTTTCCCATGGAAAAATGAGTTGATTATTTGCAGCCCATAATAATTTATTATCTGCCACAGGTAAATCATCCACAAACACACTTCCTTTGCCTTCATCTGCTTTCCAAATTTCTTTTGCTTCACCTGTTTGCACATTTAGCAAACGAATGCTCCATGGTTGTCCTGTTCTTTTGGGTGTAAAAGGGAAATCAACCTTTAAGTTAGGGGTACGTATGTAGGCAAGCCAATTACCATCTTCACTCCATACAGGGTCATGGTCATGGTCGGCACAAGGGTCAGGAAAAGAAATAGATTTTGTATTGAAATCATATATGCCTATAAAAGTATGGTCACTGCGGTTACTTGTAAAAGCTAATTTACTTCCATCATTATTCCAACGAATAGATGCTTGTGTAATTCTTACTTTAAATAATTGCTGTGGCTTAATGGTAGTATCGGTTATTGAAGCAGTATATACTTGCCCTCCGTTTAAATATGCCAATGTTTTTCCATCAGGTGAAATTTTTGGATAAAATCCTGTTGCTATTTTATGCATACCGCTGCCATCTTTGTTAATGATGAAAATATTTCTTGATACATCTGTTTGTAATAATGCAGGATTGGCAGCATAGCCCTGGCTGTTATTTGTATTACCTCTTACAAAAATAATCTGACTACTATTGGGAGTAAAAGCAATACTGTTAATTTCAACACCATCATCACCTGTGTATGTAGTGAGTTGCTTTGTATTACTGAAATTTTTTCCATCTGCCATAAAAATATTTCTGCTTCCTTTGTTGTTAAAAACCCAAGCAATAGTTTGGCCATCTTTACTTGAAACTAAACTTGTAGGAAAGGCAGGTGATAATAAATTATCTATAGTAGTTTGTGCCGTTGAATGAAGAGCACTTAAAAAAATGATTGCAATTAGTTTTAATTTTTGCATATTATGTTTTGTTTTATTTATTTGCATTTTTTGTATTTCTATTAGGATTTTTTGTTTATCATTTGTCTGGCAGAATTTTTTTTCGGTTATTTTGTATTCTGCAATTTAGAAAATATATAAACAAGTCGAATTGTTTGAAATTTGTGGAGAGTGTTGTTACGGCATGACGCACAACGGTCTGGTATTGCTGTCAGGCAGGGTATTCATTGCTGTGTCTGCCCCCAACCGCTGATGAATAAAGATATAAAAGTAAAAGGTAACAAACAAAA
>JAYTTM010000841.1:0-1194 GCA_043745055.1 Chitinophagaceae bacterium
ATGATTAGCTCTTCTGCCAGCTAATTCTGCATAATAATCTTTCAAATAAGTTTGTGCTCCCATGCAATTCATTGCAGCCAATTTCTTTTCCATTACAAAAGAAATATCAATAAATGTATCAGGCACAAAACCACATAACTCAGGCTGGTGCGGTTCAAACGAATACCATGCCGGCGGATCAATATTTTTGAATGCACTGGGTACGCCGGCGCCACTTGATAAAAGTCTTGCCCGTTGGGTTGCTAAAAAAGCCAATGGATGATCTGGATTAAAAGGATCGTTTGCTGAATGCGTTAAAATAACGGTGGGTTCAAAATCGCCAATTATATGGGTAAGCTGTTCCACCCGTTCATCAGATACCAGCATGGGATAATCACCCCAATCTAAAAATTGAATAGTTGTACCCAATATATCTGCTGCTTTTTGTGCCTGTTCCTGGCGTATAATTTTTACACTTTCCACGCTACGTTTTGGATCTTCTTTCCATAACTCTCCGGATTCGCCACGTTCTCCATAAGACATACAAATAACCAGTGTTTCTGCACCTTCTTCAATGGCTTTGGCAATGGTGCCTGCAGCTCTCCAAACAAAATCGCCGGAGTGGGCTCCAGTAACTAACAGTTTTTTTTTCATACTCATTTTAAATTAAATCTTCTGGCATTGGTGTTCCTTTGCTGTGAAAGCTAGGCACAGTGGCAAGCCCCCATGCCTGGCCTTTTTTTCTTTCTTCCTGCGTCCATACTACCGTTTCATAATCGGGATCAGTAATAAGCCTTGCAGTTGTATTAGCTATTTCAACACGATTACCCCCAGGTTCGTACACATACAGGAAAAATGTTTGCTGTATCGTATGTTTATGTGGTCCTGTTTCAATAAAAATATCATTTTCCAAACAAATATCAGCAGCAATCAGTACTTCCTCCCGGCTGTTACAAGCATAAGTTATATGATGAAAACGGCCATCCATTTCCATGTGATCTTCGGTAACAGCAAGGTCGTATGATTTTGAATTCACCATAAACCATACGGCTTTGGGATTCATATCTTCTAAATTGTCAACAATAGTTTCGGTTAAAATACCACCCACATGCTGTAATTGAAAATCACGAAAAGCCCTGACATCTTTTGCAAACAAATTCAGGTGATCCAGTCTGCGAACATTAATACCACGTGCCGGAAATTTACTGGCCGTAT
>JAYTTM010000842.1:0-1194 GCA_043745055.1 Chitinophagaceae bacterium
GGTTTCAATACTTTCAATGCCGTTTTTTTCCATGGCAGTATTCAGGTGTATTTCTTCTGTCACCATGCTTTTGCTTTTCACCAGGGTTTTGCAGTTTCTATCTTTGCATATCCGGATAATCTCATCAATGGCCTGTGTCGCATCTTCTGCCCAAATTACTTTACCGCCACGCTTGGTAAAGTTGAGTTCAAATTCTTCCAGTTGCTGATCAAGTGTTTCAATGGCACGCCATTTTATATTTTTGGCTCTTTCCCTTGCCAGGTGTAAGTCAAAAAATTGTTGCTTTCCTTCCGGAACCTTTTTGTTATATTGTTTTATATTGAAATTTATTTTGCGCCTGTGCTCAATGTCTGCTGCCTTAATGGTGCTTTTAGCTATAAAGGTTTGCTCTGTTGTAGTCATGTTTTTTTCTTTTAAAAAAGCAGCAATTCAAGCGGCAACTTTAATTGTTATAGTTGATAATTTATGGTTTGTTTATGGTTTTAAAACTCCCAAAGCCTTCCCTACTGTTGTAAATGCTGCAATTGCTTTATCTAGTTGTTGAACATCATGGGCAGCACTTAACTGTACTCTTATCCGGGCCTGTCCTTTTGCTACTACCGGAAAGAAAAACCCAATTACATAAATGCCTTCTTCTAATAATTTGGCTGCAAAATTTTGAGCAAGTACCGCATCATATAACATGATGGGAACAATGGGATGCACCCCTGCTTTTATTTCGAAACCTGCTGCGGTCATTTTGGTGCGGAAGTAATTGGTATTAAATTCCAGTTTATCTCTCAACTCTGTGGACTGACTCAGTAAATCCAATACAACAATGGAAGCTCCAACAATACTCGGCGCCACTGTGTTGGAGAAAAGATAAGGCCTGCTTCGCTGGCGCAACATCTCAATAATTTCTTTTTTGCCAGATGTAAACCCTCCACTTGCACCACCGAGTGCTTTGCCAAGTGTACCTGTTATTATATCTACTCTTCCCACCACACTTCTATACTCATGTGTACCCCTTCCTGTTTTCCCCAAAAAGCCGGATGAGTGACATTCATCCACCATTACGATGGCATCGTATTTATCGGCGAGGTCGCAAATTTTATCTAATTGGGCAATGGTGCCATCCATACTAAAGCTGCCGTCTGTAGCAATAATCCTGTTACGCAGGTGGGCCGATTCTTTTAATTTGTTTTCAAGGTCGGC
>JAYTTM010000843.1:0-1191 GCA_043745055.1 Chitinophagaceae bacterium
GATGAGTTAACTTATAACTTTTGGGTTAAAAATTAAACCCATGTTTCCAGATTTTAAATTGGTACACCCCCAAATTTCCAAATAAAATAATGAATAATACTCAAATAACCTATCTCGTTTTTGGCATTGTAATTACGTTTGCGCTCGTCTTTGACCTTGGTTTGCTTAGTAAAAAAAATACGGTAGTCAGTATTAAGGCGGCACTGAAACAAACCTTTTTTTGGGTACTGCTTGCAATTGGTTTTTTCGTTTTTGTGTGGTTTCAAAAAGGTCAGGTATTAGCATTGCAATACCTAAGTGCATACCTAATGGAATGGAGTTTAAGTATTGATAATATTTTTGTTTTTATTTTAATTTTTTCGGCCTTTGGTGTAAAAGAAAAATATTATGGCAGGGTTTTACTCATCGGCATTTTAATGGCAATCTTATTCAGGGTTATTTTTATTACAGTTGGGGTTGCATTGGTTGATCGGTTTAGCTGGATATTGTATTTGTTTGGAGTTTTTCTGTTGTACACAGGTTACAAAATGTTTGTATCTACCGAGGATGAAGAGTTTAAACCACAGGAATCAAAAATATACCTTTTCTTAAAAAGGTTTTTACCCCTCGTACAACATGATGGTGGCGGTAAATACATTGTAACAGAAAATGGCAGACCTGTTTATACCAGCCTGTTTGTTGTAGTAATATTGTTGGCTGCAATTGACCTGGTATTTGCACTCGATTCAATTCCGGCAGTAATGGGCATTTCACGAGATAAGCTGGTAATTTTTACCTCCAATATTTTTGCTGTACTGGGGTTAAGAAGCTTATTCTTTTTATTAAGGGGAGCTGTTTCAAAATTTGATTATCTGCAGCAAGGCATTGCCATTGTTCTGATTTTTATCGGCATAAAAATGCTTACAGAACATTGGCTAAATCAATGGATAGATAAAAATGTACAGGTATTTATTTCATTGGGCGTAATATTATTTTGTATAAGTGGTTCTGTTTTGTACTCCATTTTTATGAAAAAGAAAGGAGTGCCGGAAGATGTATCGGAGTAAATTTATCAGATAGTAAAAACAATGAGCCAATCAATGCATTCCATTTTTATAATAGCAAGCCACATTAAAGCCAGTTGGGCTCAGCAGCAGGATGATGCACCAATTGAGCATATTTTAATTGATAGCCGAAAATTAATTTTCCCTG
>JAYTTM010000844.1:0-1189 GCA_043745055.1 Chitinophagaceae bacterium
GCATCAACAAAAGCAATTTAAAATCAACTTGTGTGAAATTTGTTTGTCCAGTCCGTAAAAAATTGAAACTCGGAGTCTACAAATTTTAATGGAAACGTCACCACGAATTTGGTCTGTAACTAGCTTGCCACCAACGAACAGGGCTTGGCGATGTGGCGGCAATAGAAATCCGTCCGCTGGGAAATAAAGCCAAATTAAAAAACAAAAGATAAAGTAACAAATGAAGCTGAATAAAGATAGTCAAGCCGAAACCGAGGTACAAGCAAGCACTAATGCTCATTGTACTTCCGTCAAGCCGCCATATAGCCAAACCCCCTGTTATAAGCAGCCCGGTGTACAGCTTTATGCCGAAGATTGTTTAGAGACTTTGCGTAGAATGTCCACAGGTAGTATTGATTTGTTATTGCAGGATATGCCTTATGGTGTTACTCAAAACAAATGGGATAAAATACCTGATTTAGATTTAATGTGGGAAGAATGGTTAAGGGTTACAAAGCCAAACGGGGCAATGATATTCACAGCACAACAACCATTTACAAGCAGTCTTATTATGAGTATGTTAAGTTTATTTAGGTATGATATTATATGGCATAAGCGAACTCCTTCTGGAGTATTGAATGCTAATAAAATGCCTATAAGAACACATGAACACATTTTAATCTTTTATAGAAGTTTACCAACGTTTAATCCACAAAAAACATTAGGAAATAAAGTTTGTGGCATCAAAAAGCATAAAGTAAATTCTGAAAACTACCGCAATACTGACCGTTATACTGACTACAAAGATGATGGGAGTAGATTTCCAACAAGCGTTTTAGATATTACTGGTATTGTAAATAACAGCAACGAAAAAATAGCTCATCCTACACAAAAGCCTATAAAATTAATGCGAACATTAATTAAAACCTACTCCAACGAAAATGAAACCGTATTTGATGGTTATTCAGGAAGTGGCACGACTGCCGCCGCCTGTCTAAAAGAAAACAGGCAATTTATAGGAAGTGAATTGTCAAAAGAATATTTTGAAATGTCCGTTAAAAGACTGGACGAAATAGTAAGGCAGCCCGAATTGTTCCGGTAGGGTTGCTTATAACGGTCGGGTATTGCTGCAGGCAGGGAATTCATTGCTATGTCTGACCCCAACCGCTGATGAATAAAGTTATAAAAGTAAAAGATTACAACCAAAAGC
>JAYTTM010000845.1:0-4402 GCA_043745055.1 Chitinophagaceae bacterium
ATGATTGAAAAAATAAGTGCGTCTATAAAAATGTTCTACCTGTAATTTTTCTTGCCGCCATTAATTATGCCTTCACTAACTAATAAAACAATATTGATATTATCCCCCCAAAACTGGGGAACCATGTTTTTGTCGAAACATCACTACGCTGTAGAGCTGGCAAAGCGGGGTAATAAAGTCTTCTTTTTAAACCCACCAGAGCAGTCGGGGAAAAAGAAAGGTATTTTAATAAGGCCTTCAGGCATACATGGAACCCTTTTTTTAATTGAACACAGCCTGCCTTTTTCCTACAATATAAAATTTCATGCAATGCCAGTATTTCATTGGCTAATGCGATTTCATATTAAGAAGATTATAAAAAAAATAGTAGCCCCAATTGATATTATATGGTCTTTTGAATTGGGGAATTTGTATCCATTCCGGTTTTTTCCATCCGGCTCCTACAAAATATTCCACCCAGTTGACGAGCCGCTCAATAAAGCTGCTACACAATCAGCAAATGGTGCGCAAGTGATATTTTCAGTGACTCATGAAATTTTGGAAAAATACAAGGCTTTAAAATTACCAGCCCATTTTATAAATCATGGTGTCTCTGAAAATTTTCTTGTGGAAATTAAAATAACTCAACCACGTTGCGAAAATATCAATATTGGGTTTTCCGGCAATTTAATGCGTAGTGATATAGACAGGGAAATATTACTTTCCATTATCAATGACAATCCTGCAAAAAAATTTAATTTTTGGGGTGCTTATAATTTTCAACAGTCAAATATTGGATGGACAGTAGATACGGCAACAGCGGCTTTTATTGAGCAGTTAAAGGGTTGTAAAAATGTACGTCTCTATGGCGCAATATCTGCTGTTGAATTAGCAAAAGCTATTCGGGAGATGGATGCTTTTTTAATTTGCTACGATGTGGTAAAGGATCAAAGCAAGGGAACAAACTATCATAAGGTAATGGAATTTATCAGCACAGGTAAGGTTACAATATCTAATAATATTACAACTTACCACAATCAACCCAACCTGGTGCAAATGGTAACGGAAAGAACGAACAATAAATTATTACCTGCTTTATTTAAACACATAACAAATAATCTGGGTATCTATAATTCCAGTTTGCTGCAAGAGCAACGGCATAATTTTGCTAAGGAAAATACGTACAAAAAACAGGTGGAAAGAATAGAAGAATTGATTTATGCAGCATAAGTCCAGGATAGCCGTGGTTGTTTCTCATCCCATTCAGCATTTTTGTCCTCAATATGCAAGTTGGGCAAAAAATGAAAATATAGAATTAAAAGTTTTTTTTGGATCGAACATGGGCTTAAAGAAATACACTGACCCAGGCTTTAACAAAGAAATTTCATGGGGTAATCTTCAATTAGAAAAGTTTCAGCACGTATTTTTAAATGGTGAAAATGTTATACCATCCGATAAAAATATTGATGCCCTGAGTCTGGAATTAGCGTTGAGTACTTATCAGCCAGCCTTAATTATTATTTACGGTTATTTTCAAAAATTGCAACGCCGTGCTCATAAATGGGCCAAGAAAAATAAAGTATTGATTGCCTATATTTCCGATAGCGAACTGAAACATAAAAGGAATCGTTTTAAAGACTTACTAAAATCGATTTTTATAAAACGATATTTTTCCCACATTAATTTTTTCCTTTCTGTGGGTAATGCTAATGAGGAATTCTATAGAAAAATGAACGTGAAAGAAAAGCAATTTGTAAGAATGCATTTTCCCATTGATATCGTACAATATGAAAATGCTTATTATAACAGGGAAAAGCTTCGGAAGGATATTCGTGATGAATATATTATTGGAGAAAATGAAATTGTGTTGAGTGTTGTAGGCAAATTAGTACACTGGAAAAACCAGGATCACCTAATTGAAGCATTGCAATTGCTGGAACAACAAGGAATAATGATTCATCTTTTTATCTTGGGAACTGGCCAAATGCAGGAGCAATGGCAACAAAAAGCTGCTAATCTACAAATTAACAAAGTTTATTTCACAGGTTTTGTTGACATTGAAAAATTGCCTGCATATTATGCTACATCAGATATTTATATTCACCCTGCTTCTATAGAACCTCATTCTATAGCGGTAAGTGAAGCGATTTATATGGGTTGCCCGGTTATCATTAGTGATTGTTGTGGTAGTTATGGAATTGATGATGATGTGCAAGAGGGCAAAAATGGATACGTGTTTAAGTTTGGTAACATTCCGGATATGGTTTCTAAAATACAAATGCTTCTGCCTGATATTGGGGAAAGGGTAAAAATGAGTAACTATTCGCATTCTATTGCTGTAAAATTTCAGCAAACTGCACATTATAAATTAATGAATGAATTGTCCAAAAGAATAAAGTTTTTACATTAATATCAAAAAAAATCACCAGGATTATTTTGATAGTTTAAGCAATTTAGCAAATAAGTATTTGGGAGGGCGTAAAATTTTTTATGAAGGAAAAGTTGAAGAAAATAGTTCATTCACTATTGTGTTGTAATTTATCAGGCATAATTATTACCAATATTTTCAGCAGTTTAATTCCTGATTTACGATGGAATGGGTTTAAATTTAGAATACCGCAGAGCTATGTCAATAAAAGAATGAGTGCATCAGTTTTTTGGGGATTTTATGAAAGTGCAGAGATAAGGCTGGTAGAGAAATATCTTAGAAATGATCTGAATGTGATTGAATTGGGTAGCAGTATTGGAATAGTATCAAGCCACATTATTTCTAAGATGGACAATCATAAACATTTTTTAGCAGTAGAGGCAAATCCTTTTCTTATTGAAGCAATACAAACTAATGTTGCAAACCATAATAAAAATGACGTGACTTTTACAGTAGTTAATAAAGCCGTTAGTTACAATAAAGAAGAAGTTAAGATTGGAATATCAGACAACCATACTGAGTCTTCCATTGTCAGCAGCGAAAGCAATGCAAATGGAGTTTTCGTTAAAACAGTAAGTCTGTCGGAGTTAGTAAAAGTGGGCGGTGAATCAAATTATATCCTGGTATGCGATATTGAGGGCTCGGAAGTGGAAATGCTTTTACTGGAAAAGGAAGTCTTAACACAATGCAGCCAATTGTTTATTGAACTTCATGATACTCTATTCAATGAAAAGTATTATAATATATCTATGCTAAAAAATCTTCTTGAAAAGGATTTGGGCTTTGTGATTAAAGAACAGCATGGGCCAGTAGTGTATTGTGAGCGATACTAACATGTGTTACACCCCAAAATAATATTTAGAATTAAAAATAATTTGTGAGATTGTATATTGCCGGTTCAGACAAAGTCTATGCTATCGAAAACTTTTACGTAAAATATTTACGTCAATTGGGAGTGGAAGTATTTCATTTTCCTTCACAAAGTATTTTTTATGATTATTACCAGAAGCGATTGACCAATAAACTAATTTTTAAAGCTGGATTTTCATCTATACTTAATAAAATAAAAAATGAGTTTAAAAAAACTGTAGAAGATTTTTCTCCAGACATCATTTGGGTTTTTAAAGGAATGGAGCTTGAACCAGAGTCGCTAATATGGGCAAAAAAGAAGAATATTTTGCTGGTAAATTTTAATGGTGACAGCCCTTTTGTTTTTTCGGGAAGCGGCAGCGGCAATGCATTTGTCAAAAAATCAATTTCCCTGTATGATCTACATTTAACTTATAGTTTGTGGATACAACAGAAAATTGAAAGAGATTTTAAAATACCTGCTTCAATTCTTCCATTTGGTTTTGATATCGATGAGGCCTTGCATCAAAAATGTTGCTACGAGGCTGAGGTGGAAAAGGTCTGTTTTGTTGGTAACCCGGATAGGTACCGGGGCAAATTTATACAGCAATTGGCGGAAAATGGTGTAGCATTAGATGTGTATGGAAATAATTGGGAAAAATTTGTCAAGCATCACAACGTTTGTTGTTTCGCAGCGGTATATGGCGAGGAACTTTGGTTGGTATTACGCCGCTATCGTGTACAACTCAATTTAATGCGTCCGCACAATCCAGATTCACATAACATGAGAACATTTGAAGTGCCTGGAGTTGGAGGTATACAACTAGCACCTTCCACCATAGATCACAAGACTTTTTTTGAACCCGGTAAAGAAATTTTTATTTTTGAAGGAATTGATAATTGTAAAAAGCAAATAGAAAGAATATTAACTTTTTCTTTGGAAGAGGCCAACGTTATAAGAGAAACCGCAAGAAAGCGATCCTTGCTTTCCGGTTACACGTATAAGGCCAGGGCTTTGCAGGTATTGGAATTGTTTAATAACTTTTTGATTAAACTGGAAGATTAAAATAGATAATTTTTAGGATTTGAAGTGGTGTTTCGTTTGAATAAAAATGTTCTTGAAAATTAATATTCGTAACTTATTTT
>JAYTTM010000846.1:0-1187 GCA_043745055.1 Chitinophagaceae bacterium
TTATTACTGCCAACTTTAGTGTAGCCTACAGTAGGATCTGCACTCCACAAGAAATTTTGCGCATTAGCGCCCCCTGTTGTACTGTTATTAGCAGGATTATATTCGCCTTCTTTTGTATAAGGCTGAAAAAAAGGTGCATTTCTTGCAGCGCCGGCTCCTGCATTTGCAAAATCCTCTGATTGTATCTGCCTTTCCATTCTACTTAATAGAATAGACTCGCCGAATTTCAAATATTTACCAACTTTTACATCCGAAGTCGCCTTTGCGGAATACCTGGTGAACTTTTGAGCTAATTGAATACCTTCCTGATTAAGATAACCTGCTCCAAAACTATAAGTGGCATTTTGACCTCCACCAGATACAGTTAAATTATGAGAAGTTGCATTTCCTTTTCTAAACACCAGATTCTGCCAATCAACATTTGGTTGTCCGGCAAATGCTGAATAATCGTTATTGAATCCTTCTTTTTGGTATTTGATATACTGCGCTGTGTTCAACACATCAAATAATTTATTCTTAGGCACAGCTTGAACACCTACATAACCATCGTAACTTAAAACAGCTGCTCCGGCTTTGCCCCGCTTAGTAGTAACCAATATAACTCCGTTGTTTGCTCGGGCGCCATAGATAGCTGTAGCCGAGGCATCTTTTAATACATCAATACTTTCAATATCGCTAGGATTAAGACCAGCTAAAGGATTCGATTCCGTTGCACTTGATGTGTTTACTTGTATTGTACTTGTATTTGTGGCAACTGGCACTCCATCAATTATCCAAAGCGGCTGGTTATTACCCGCAGTGCCAATTCCACGAATTCTAACTTCGATGGGAGCGCCGGGGTCGCCGCTACGATTTGTAACATTAACACCTGCTATACGGCCAGTTAAAATTTGATCAGGACTTGTAAATGGCTTATTCGCAAAATCCTTTTTTGAAATGGATCCTATAGCGCCGGTTAAATCAGCTTTTCTCTGTGTTCCGTAGCCTACAACCACTACATCATTTAACCTATCTGCCTGTGTTATTAAAGTAACATTTAATAAATTTTTTCCCTCAGTTCTAGCTTCACCTGTTGTAAAACCCACAGAAGAAAATACAAGTATTGTTTTTTCGGCAGCATCTATTGAGTAATTTCCTCCAGCATCAGTTTGTGTGGCAACTTTAGTGCCCTTCACCATTACCGTTAC
>JAYTTM010000847.1:0-4386 GCA_043745055.1 Chitinophagaceae bacterium
CCTGTTTGGCTATACACAGTTGTGCTGAAATTGGAAACATTTGAAACTTGCACTCCATAAGAATCAGCTCCGGCAGATGTCTGCCATGAAAGTGTTGGGTTGGCAGATATACCAGTTGATGCATCAGCCGGTGAACTCAACACGGGAGCGGCGGGTACAGGTGGGGGTGGCCCTGTTGTTACTAGCGAATATAAAAGAAGGTTAACAGTTCCGCCGGGAATACTTGTAATAGTGTTAGGAGTGCCATTGTTTTTTAACGCAGTTTGAACAGCCGCAGGTGTTGCGGTTGGATTAGCCTGAAGATACAATGCTGCAGCACCTGCAACGTGTGGGGTTGCCATAGATGTTCCGGAAATAGTGTTCGTGGCGGTGTTTGATGTGTTCCAATCCGATGTAATGTTAACTCCGGGGGCAGAAATATCCACGACAGAGCCGTAATTTGAAAAACCAGCGAATGCATCACTTATGTCTGTCGCACCAACAGTAACTGCCTCTGTTACACGGGCCGGTGAAGACGTAGAAGCATCGGTACTTGAGTTTCCGGCTGCAATACAATAAGTAACTCCATCGGCAATGGAACGTCTTACAGCGTCATCAAGAGAAGTTGAAACGCCACCTCCAAGCGACATATTTGCCACAGCCGGGCGAGTAGTATGGTCATTTGTTACCCAATCAATTCCTGCAATAACTCCTGAAGTTGTGCCCGAACCACTATTGTCTAGCACCCGGACGGCTATTAATTTTACACCCTTAGCAACTCCATACAACGAGCCTCCTACTGTTCCTGCTACATGGGTGCCGTGTCCGTTTCCATCTGTGGCTGTACCTCCGGGAGTAATTTCGTCAACGCCGGTAAACGCTCTTCCTCCAAAATCGGTATGTGTTAGCAGAATGCCGCAGTCAATGATATATGCATCTACTCCCGTACCGGTTTGGTTGTATGTATAAGATGAACTTAGGGGAAGGGGGCGCTGATCTATGCGGTCTAATCCCCACGAAGGTGGGTTTGATTGGACTGCAACGAAATGCACTACTTGGTCTTGCTCAACATAGGCCACCCGGGGATCGTTCCGTAATGCATCAACTGCAATTGCAGACAGTATTCCGGAAAACCCTTTTATTGTATGCTTGTAGCGGTATTTTGATATTACAGTATATTTCTTACTTATTTGATCGGTCTCTCCATCTACATCATTTACGTTATCCTTAAAAACCACAATGTAATTATCAGTTATATAGCTTGCCCCTAAAGCTTTGTTCAACAAGGGAGCCGGATTTAAATTTTGGGGACTGTTTGGAATAAGGTTGTCTAATGAAATTTTATTACATCCAACCATTACAAGTACAAACGCCATAGTCATCAGCCTTAAAAAATCTCTTTTCATATATGTATATTTAAGTGGTAACAAATGATTATCTCTTCCCTATTTAATCTTGTGTTGAGTATTGAAAGATATGATATGATTTTGATAGTTACAATAGAAAAGCAACAAATTCTTCTGCTCGATATGCAACTCAAACTTTACAGTACGAACCAATAAGAAATGTAGGAGGTTTATTTCTTGATGTGGTAATGTGCCTTGCAGAAACTCTGTTCACTTTTGGAGGACTGTTCTGTAAAAGTCTTTGAGTTGCAGCCTATGCCAGGTTTTATACTAAAAGACTATAACAGCAATATCAACAAATAGGTAATTATTTACAATTATATTACAATTTGGTACCTACTAAAAACCAGCAGAAATATTATTTTTCAGGTATAAGCAGCAAACCATAAAATAGTGATTCCAAAAAGTTTTCAAAGAAATATGATGTGCCTCATAGCCCTGCCAATGTACTCCCTTATTAAAGCTCGGCGGGCAAAAAACCTACAACTATAAATTGCTGCCCTTAAAAAAACATTCCCTCTTTTAGTAAAAGTATCACAGCCTCAATATAAATATACCCATTTAAAAATAACGTATAAACTCGATTTGCACTTATCCTTTTTTTTTGTATTTTGTTAACGATAGCTATATTTAAGTGTAGCATTCCTTTTCACAAACACTAAAAAAAATCCCCATGGCAAAAGCAAAAAAAATCAGCAGCAGAGAGCTGGCATCTGTTGAGGAAACCATTTCAACAAAAAAAATAAAACCCCTCAGCGCTGCCAGCATGGCCTCAGCTAGTGAAAGAGGTTTAAAAAGAATTATGACAGATGCAGAAGTGCTGGCGCTGTATGGCACACCGGGCAACTCAGCCAATTTTACACAAATACTTATCCCATTCCCCATGATAGTAGCCTGGGATAAAACCATACAGGTGCAAAAACTTACCTGCCATAAAAAGATAGCCACACCACTCACCAATGTGCTTGCCGATTTACTTGCCACCTATGGCAAACAAAAACTGCACGACCTGGGTATTGATCTTTATGGCGGACTGTACAACTTGCGTAAAATGAGGGGCAGCACTACCCGCTGGAGCAGGCACTCCTGGGCGATAGCTATTGATCTTGACCCTGATAGAAACCAGCTAAGGGAAGACCATACCACCGCAAGGTTTGCAAGGCCGGAGTACAAACCCATGATTGAAATTTTTTACAAACATGGCTTTGTTGGATATGGTCCCGAAAAGGATTATGACTGGATGCATTTTGAAATAGGCATTTAATAATTGTGTCAGTTTGTTCACCAATAAAAAAATAATTTATGGCTTACGGTATTTCCATTCATATTGGATTGAATGTAATTTACGCAGGGCATTACGGCAGCAGCAACGAATTACGAGGTTGTATTAATGATGCCAATGCCATGCATGCCATTGCAAAAAGCAAAGGTTTCGACGAAAGTTACTTGCTGATTGATAAGGATGGCACTTATAAAAATGTAACAACGCAGTTAAAAAATGCTGCCCGAAAATTAAAGAAAGGCGATTTTCTTTTAATAACCTATGCCGGCCACGGCGCCAGTGTGTGGGATAATAATAATGATGAGAGCGATGGCAAAG
Source organism: Chitinophagaceae bacterium (assembly GCA_043745055.1). Classification (GTDB taxonomy): domain Bacteria; phylum Bacteroidota; class Bacteroidia; order Chitinophagales; family Chitinophagaceae; genus Ferruginibacter. The sequence continues at coordinate 2,986 of JAYTTM010000847.1, forward strand.
ATGAAACCTGGTGCCTGTACGACAGGATGATACTGGATGATGAACTGGCGGCATGCTGGGCTAAATTTAAAGACGGTGTAAGGATATTGATGCTGTCTGACAGTTGCCACAGCGGCTCGGTATCACGAACAATGAACAGCAATGGAGAACTGGTGGACGATATACCGGCCGAGGGATCGAGGGGTTTAAAAGACGGGCCTGAGATTTACGAAAGAAATAAAGTTATGTATGATAACACCGCACCGGTAGATAAAAACATAGCAAAAGGTATAGGCATAAAAGCAACGGTGCTATTACTATCTGGCTGCCAGGATAACCAGACATCACGTGATGGAGTAAGCAACGGCTTATTTACCGAAAAGTTACTAAAGGTATTTAAAGAAGGAAATTTTACCGGCAACTACGCAGGGCTGCTAGTAAAAGTTTTAAAACTGATGCCATCTAACCAAACACCCAATTACTCCATTATTGGAAAACGCAATGCGCCCTTTGAGGCAGCGGCACCTTTTGAAAAATAAAAAAACAGGCGGCATGTTATCATGCCGCCTGTTTTTTTATTGTAGTTTACCCAATTCCTTTTTAAGTTCCTGAAGTTGCAAAACAATATCTTTTTTACCGCTATGTTTTGCAAAGTTTATCAGCAAATCAATATTTTCTATCTGGCTGGCTTTATTGTTAACAGAGCCGCTTTTTGACCAAATTCTTTCATACGCTTTTTGCAAATTGGTGATTGTTTTTTTGGAAGGCTCTATTAAAAATTTACACAGAGATACGTCGCACAAACCGGCGAGTGCCCAAAATGACTGGTCGGTACTTTTTGCATTCTTTTCATCGAGCGCTTTTAAGATATTTTTAATAATGGTTGCAGAAAGTGGTTCTTTTTTAGTTTTGCCCTTGCTGGTATATGGTTCATTCCATGCAGCAGTTGGTATGCCTAAAAATGCTTTTAAAGAAAGCCAGTTGCAAAAACTGTAGCTGTCATTTAAAATCATGTATGCCGAAAAATAAAGCTTAGCCGCTTCTGAAAGTGCTGCTTTTGTTTCTTTTGCAGCCTTGGTTTTATCATCTATATGCGATACTACAAATGCCTTTCGCTTTACAGCACTTCCAATCAGCGAAAACCTTTCTGACGTTTCCCAAATATCAAGTAATCGCTCAATATTGCTGATGCTTACATTAATAGTTTTAACCGTACTGTTTATTAATTTAATATCTCCTTTTTTATCGTCAGGTTCAGTTGTAAAAGCAAGCATGGCTTTTTTTACAACAATATTCTGGAATTTTTCAAGCGATGAAACTTTAAAATCAGCAGCTTCTGATTTAAACATGTCATTAAATATTTCAATGGCTTTGTCGTAATCATTCAGCTCAAGATAGGCGTTTGCTTCAAGCTGCTTTAAT
>JAYTTM010000848.1:0-1183 GCA_043745055.1 Chitinophagaceae bacterium
CTAAGTACACGACAGTAAACCGACAACTTCTTTAAATTCATAAGGGTTATATATTTCTCGATTTAAGAGTCTTTTAATGAATGAAGTTAAATAGTCAAAACCAACTCTAAATATACTTTTTTCTTTTCTTCCGTGTGTAGCTATTCTGATTTTGATAGATTCATTAATCCATAAACCAACCATTACACACCATATATATGCAATACTTACTAAAGCTATTAGTTTTTTGATCTTTTGCAGGTCTTTCATATGAGTTTGTTCAAAGTTAAATCCTCGTGTTTTAAATGCTCCAAACATATTTTCTATCGTCCATCGCATTTGATATTTCTCCAGTGAGTTAAGATTATCTTTATTACTCACAACTACACAATATCCTTTGTCTGATTTCATACCCGATAACCAAAGTTTATAGCCTAATATCATTAACGGTTTATGATAATCTGTCTTTACATTCTCTCTCCAATGCCTGAATAACCAGTTTATCGTTTTACGGTTTGATGCTAATATTGAACCGACTTTTATCTGTTTTGGCAACCTTATATGAAATTCAATTCCTGAATCTATGAGATACTTAAACCAGCGAACGCCTATAAACTCACGGTCTCCAAGCAAGCCCAGTATGCGCTCTTTGCCTAACACCGATATTGCCTTTTCTAATAATTCCATTCTCTCTGCTGTACTTGATGACCCTCCTTTATCAAGCAACTCCCAACAAAACGGGAAACATTGTCTTTTATATATTATACCTAGCATTAATATATTTATAGGATTCTTTCCGAACTTCCAGTTTGTCCTGTCCATTACAATATAAAACTTCTCTTTGGATGGAAGTTGTTTTAATACAAAATGCATATACTCAACATAATCAATATCATATTCCTTGAAAAAACGTTGTAAACTACGGTAATTGGATTGATGTTTGGTTCCTGAATTAAATAATATTGCTAACCTGGTTAAATTTACAGTTGACGATATTATTAAACTTGTAACAAACCTTGTCAAAAATATAACTCTGTAATAATTCCAATGAAAATGTAATTGTAATCTATTTCGTAATTGATTAATATTGTATTGCTTCATAATCTGGTTCCTTTTCTGTTATTTTTTTGTTTCACAAAACAAATTTAACAGTTAAGAACCAGATTTTCTTTCACTTAATGACTACTTTTGTGTCGTGTACTAA
>JAYTTM010000849.1:0-1183 GCA_043745055.1 Chitinophagaceae bacterium
GATTTGATTTATCAATTTTAGCACAGGCTGCCACAGGCGCCGTAAACTACATCAATACAGAATCTGGAGAAATAGGTAACTACCTTCAAAGTTTTGCAGCTGGAAGATGGACTACAACTAATACTGGAGCATCCAAACCGCGGACTTTTAACAGAGGTAATGAATACTGGGTAGGTAACGCAAATACTTATTTTTTAAGGAAAACAGATTATCTACGTTTAAAAAATCTGCAATTTGGATACACACTCCCAAAAAGAATCACAGAGAAAGCAGGTATTCAGTTATTCCGCATTTTTGTAAGCGGCTTTAACCTGCTTACTTTTAGTCCTGATTACAAGGATTTTGATCCGGAAGCAGCTGCTGGAAACGGTCAAAGCTATCCTTTACAAAGGGTGGTAACGGCCGGTTTAACATTAACATTTTAAAATAAATTTTATGAAACGTATATTATCAATTTTATTTTTTGCTACTGTTATCATGCAGTTTTCCTGTAAAAAGCAATTGGATTTATCACCTGTTGATCAGTTTTCTGATGCCAGTGTGTGGAATGATCCAGCTTTGATCCAAACATTTGTAAATAATATTTACAGTGGGGTTCCACACGGTTTCGGTTGTATTATGGTTGCATCTATGGCAGATGAATCTATGTACAATGCCGATTTTGGTTCCAGTAATGTAACAAAAAGCCTGATTAATCCAAACGATTTCTCAATTTATGATGCTAATTTTTGGGCATCCAACCTTAAGCAGTTAAACTGGACTACACAGTACAAATATGTAAGAGCTGCAAATCTTTTTTTCTCCCGTATTGATGGAGCTTCTGTAGAAGCTTCGGCAAAGGATGTGATGAAAGGGGAAGTGCATTTTTTAAGAGCATATATTTATAATAATTTGCTCTTAACTTATGGTGGTGTTCCAATAATAACAAAGGCTTACAGTTTAAAAGATAGTTTTGAGGTTCCACGCAATACGTTTGAAGAAACTGTAAAGTTCATTACCGATGAACTGGACCAGGCGGCTACTTTGCTACGTGGCAAATCAATACCAAGTGGCAGGGCAACAGAAGGTGCGGCACTTGCATTAAAATCAAGAGTTCTTTTAACTGCTGCAGGTGACTTTGCTAACAGCAATGGTTCTTGGGCCGGTGGTGTAAATAAGCAATTGGTTGGTAATGTAGGAGGCG
>JAYTTM010000850.1:0-1180 GCA_043745055.1 Chitinophagaceae bacterium
TTCACGAGCAATCATCTACTTTCTAAATTGCTAATTTTTTTCTATTGCCCATTCATAATTCATCATTGACGATTGACGATTGCCCATTCACCATTCCCCACTACACCAACTCCTTTCGCATTACAAAATCACCCAGTTTTTCATCAACCTCTCTTTCGCTTTTAAAAGACGCAAAGAGATTGTCTAATTCATAAAGAATTGCTGCCTCATCCAAACTTTCTTTAAATGTTTTATTTAAACGTTGCCCCTGGTTATCGCCACCCAATTGTAAATTATACCTACCCGGTGCGGTGCCTACAAAAGCAATTTCAGCTGCGTAAGGTCTTGCACAACCATTAGGGCAACCAGTCATTCTTATTACAATATCTTCTGCTCCCAAATCGTATTTGTTCAGCAATGGTTCAATTTTATCCAGCAATTCAGGCATGTAGCGTTGCCCCTCGGCCAATGCCAACGGGCAGGTAGGCAATGCTACACAAGCCATGGCATTTCTTCTGATGGCAGAAGCAGCTTCTGTATGTTCAATGATTTTAAAATGCTCCAGCAAAGTATTAATGGTAGCCTTATCAGCCTCTGCAACATCACTTACAATCATATTTTGGTTGGCAGTAAATTGAAAATTAGTCTTACCGGTTTTAGCTATTTCCAATAAGGCTGTTTTCATGGCCAGTTTTTCATCATCGAGCACACGTCCATTTTCAACAAACATGGTGTAATACCACAGGCTGTTTTCTCCTTGCTGCCAGCCGTAATAATCTGATCTTTTATTAAACGTAACAGGCTTGGCTTCTTCCAATAAAAAACCGATTCTATTTTCAACTTCTTTTTTAAAATTATCCACGCCCATTCTATCCACCGTGTATTTAAGCCTTGCCAACTTGCGATCGCTGCGGTTTCCAAAATCTCTTTGAACAGTTAAAATTTCATACACTGTTTTAAGGATTTTTTCTTCGGTATCTACAAATCCAATTACGGTTGCAAGCCTTGCGTAGGTTTCCTTGTTACCATGTGTGGTACTCATACCGCCACCAACGGCTATATTAAAACCCTTCAATTGATTGTCTTCAATAATGGCAATTAATCCAAGATCATTTGTAAAAACATCTACCTCATTATTTGGTGGTATGGCAATACCAATTTTAAATTTTCGGGGTAAATAACGATCCTGGTACAATGGATC
>JAYTTM010000851.1:0-1180 GCA_043745055.1 Chitinophagaceae bacterium
GGCATTTCATTAGCTAATTTTTGTATTAGAACAAACTATACTTTTATTCAATTGAAAGCAGGTTGATTACCTATTGCACCAGGTAAACCAACACCCCCCCGAGGCTGGGTCAATCTGCGATGCAAAGGGGAACAGTTTGGTTGATTAGGTAGTGATAGTTTGGTAAAAGCCCACTAAAGAAATACTGCTCAATGGCTGCCGGATGGAAGCGGTAGCCCCGACGAAGGAGGGCTACAAGCGTACAGCCGGAACAACTGCCCAAGCATATTCCACCCTTTGCAGCCCCAAAACTTACTATTGAATTTATAATTTTTTTTGCAATTCCAAGTTTCCTTTATCTTCAAGCCAAATTTGATTGCATGCCACAATTCATTCTTGCCTTAGACCAGGGCACTACCAGTTCCAGAGCTATAATATTTGATAATGCAGGCGCCATCATTGCCACGGCGCAAAAAGAATTTACTCAGTTTTTTCCTCAACCAGGCTGGGTAGAACATGACCCCATGGAAATATGGAGTACGCAACTAGGCGTGGCTGCAGAGGCCATCAGCATGGCCGGATTAAAGCCATCCGACATTGCTGCCATCGGCATTACCAATCAACGGGAAACCACGGTGGTGTGGGATCGTAGTACAGGCAAACCCATTTACAACGCTATTGTTTGGCAAGATAGAAGGACCGCTGCTTTTTGTGATGAACTAAAAGCAAGAGAGGTAGAACAATTGATCCGCAACAATACCGGGCTGGTGATTGATGCCTATTTTAGCGGCACCAAAATAAGATGGATACTGGACAATGTTGAAGGCGCCAGAGCGAAAGCTGAAAAAGGACAACTGTGCTTTGGCACCGTTGACTCCTGGCTGCTATGGAATCTTACTAACGGACAGGTACATGCAACTGATGTAAGTAATGCCAGCAGAACAATGTTGTGCAATATTCACACGGGGCAGTGGGATGGCGAGCTGCAGGATATATTGGGTGTACCCGGCAATATGCTGCCAACCATTAAAAGCAGCAGCGAAATATATGGTTATACAGCTGCTAATTTTGGCAATCATAAAATACCTATTGCAGGTATTGCGGGAGATCAGCAGGCTGCCTTATTCGGGCAACTTTGTACAGAGCCTGGCATGGTAAAAAATACCTACGGCACCGGTTGTTTTATGTTGATGAATACCGG
>JAYTTM010000852.1:0-4365 GCA_043745055.1 Chitinophagaceae bacterium
AGGTATTATTGCAGGTTGCAGTCTGATGCTGGTTTTAGTAGCTGCATTAAAAAGCAGTAGTACTCCAACTCAATTGGTACAAATGGGTAGTGGTGATGTTGGCTTGATAAGCAACCTCGGCAAAGTATTGTTCACCGATTATGTTTTTCCTTTTGAAATTAGCAGTGTTTTATTTTTGAGTGCAATGATTGGTGCAGTAGTCATTTCAAAAAAAGAAGTAGTTCATCCGGAATAGTGTGCGGAAAAGTATGCCAGGTTGATTTATGCTGATAATATTTTGACTCAATAAAAAAGTTTAACCCTTTATATGCCTATCAATTATTACATATTCCTTTCATTGGCTTTATTCTGTATTGGTATTATCGGGGTGTTAACCCGAAGAAATGCTATCATTATTTTTATGTGTGTTGAGTTAATGTTGAATGCTGCTAATTTACTATTGGTTGCTTTTTCCAAAATGCATCATCTTGCTATGGGTGCCAATGCTCCAACATTGGCCAGCGAGGCGCAGGTTTTCGTATTTTTTATAATGGTGGTTGCAGCGGCAGAGGTGAGTGTAGGTTTGGCCATCATTGTAATGTTGTATAGAAATACACATTCGGTAGATGTGAATTTTTTAAACCGACTGAAAAATTGACGTCCCTTTTCCCTAATGGGAGATTAGGCGAAGCATATAATAATTTGAAGATTTTTTATTTAATTAAGCAGCTACAGCTTTCTAAGCTGTAGATAAAAAAATCCTCCTTTTGGGGATAGGAATAGGACTTATGAATAATTTACAAATAGTTTGGCTGATTCCATTTCTACCATTAATTGGATTCCTGATTAATGGGCTTGGAAGAAAATCTTTATCAAAATCCTTATCAGGCATTATTGGTAGTGGGGTGATATTGGGTTCTTTTATTTTGAGCGTTTGGGTATTTATACAAGTAAAAAATGGCAATACTTACTTAGCTCACTATTATGATTTCATCAATGTAGCTTCACTAAAAATTGGGTTCGATTTTCAAATAGACCAGCTTTCTTCTTTGTTCCTTTTAATCATTACCGGAGTTGGTTTTCTCATCCATGTATATTCTACTTCTTACATGCACGAAGAGGATAGTAAAGACTTTGCAAAATATTTCGCCTACCTCAACCTGTTCATTTTCTCCATGCTGTTGCTGGTAATGGGTGGCAATTATATCATCATGTTTATTGGATGGGAGGGTGTAGGATTGTGCTCTTATTTACTGATTGGTTTTTGGTTTAAAAACAATGATTATAACAATGCGGCTAAAAAAGCATTCATCATGAACCGCATTGGTGACCTTGGTTTTTTACTGGCTGTTTTCTGGTTAATTGCCAAAGTTGGTACTGCAGATTATCATACTGTATTTGCAGCTATTGCCGCTGATACAGAACATAAGATAATAACGCTATTTGATATCACCGGTATCACTTTATTGCTTTTTGTAGGTGCCACGGGTAAAAGTGCGCAAATTCCTTTGTATACGTGGTTGCCCGATGCAATGGCGGGTCCTACGCCGGTGAGTGCATTGATACATGCCGCCACCATGGTTACTGCAGGTATTTACATGATTGCCAGAAGTAATCTTTTATTTACCATGGCGCCGGCCACACAAACTGTAGTTGCTATTGTTGGTTTGGCTACAGCTATCTTGGCAGCCACCATTGCGCTTAAACAAAACGATATTAAAAAAGTATTAGCATACTCTACTGTTAGTCAGTTGGGATACATGTTCCTTGGTCTTGGAGTAGGTGCATATACAGGAGCAGTATTTCATGTTATGACACATGCGTTCTTTAAAGCCTTGTTGTTCCTGGGGGCAGGTAGTGTAATTCATGCGATGGGTGGAGAGCAGGATATGCGTAACATGGGCGGATTGAAAAAATACATGAGCGTTACCCACATTACTTTCCTGTTGGGTTGTTTAGCTATAGCAGGCATGCCGCCATTCTCTGGTTTCTTTAGTAAAGATGAAATTTTAGCCGCTGCATTTGCTAACAATCCCTTGCTTTGGGGCATTGCTGTTTTGGGTGCATTCATGACCGCTTTTTATATGTTCCGATTGTATGCTATGACCTTTTTGGGTAAATTCCGGGGTACACAAAATCAGGAGCATCACCTGCATGAAAGTCCTGCCGCTATTACCATTCCGCTGATAATTTTGGCCATACTTGCTGTTGTGGGTGGCTGGGTTGGAATCCCTGAAATATTCATTCATGGCGGGCACCGGTTAGAGGCATTTTTGGAACCCATTTTTGCAGGTAGCAAAGCAATCGCTGTGCAACACGAAATGTTGCATACAACTGAATATGCTTTGATGGCCGTATCTGTTGGTGGCTCATTAATAGCTTTATTGTATGCCTGGAACAAATTCAGTAAATATGAAAAAACCACTACCCAAGAAACCGGCATCGGCAAAATATTAGCCAACAAATGGTATGTAGATGAACTGTATGAAACTATCATCACAAAGCCAATGCAAGCATTTGCAGGCTTCCTGAACAATACAGTTGAGCGAAAAGGTATCGATGGTTTTGTAAATGGAATTGGCAAAGCAGTTAATTACGGCGGTCGCCAAATACGGTTTTTACAAAGTGGCCAGGTTGGTACTTACATACTGTTGATGGTAGTGGGAATTCTAGTCATGTTTATTATTCAATTTCTTAGTAAATAATCATATTAATGTTCGGTAACTATATTACTATTCCGCATTTATTAATTTTTGTTCCACTGGTTGCAGGGATAATAGCTTTTTTAATTAAAGACGAGTCAAAAGTAAAAGCCTGGAGCCTTTTTGCTGCTATTGTTACCCTGGGTGTATCTGTAGCTGGGATTTACTTTAGTAAAAATAATGATCTCAGCGGTTTAACTTTTGGTTACGAGTGGTTGAAATATTTGGGTGCAAGTTTTGCTGTAAGTTTAGATGGTGTTGGTAGAATTTTAACCTTACTTACCGGTCTTTCATTCCCAATCATATTTATTGCAACCAACAATAGCAGCTATAAAAATCCTCATTTATTTTATGGACTGATGTTGCTTTCTTTAGCTGGTTTGATGGGCGTATTTGTTGCAACAGATTGTTTGTTGTTTTATTTTTTCTGGGAGCTGGCGCTTATTCCTGTTTATTTTTTGTGCAGCCGATGGGGTGGAGAAAAAAGAATACAAGCAACATTTAAATTTTTCATTTACACATTTGCCGGATCCTTGCTTATGTTGATTGGCATTATATACACCTATTTGCAAACTGGCCCAACTGCATTTGCACCACATAGTTTTGCGTTAAATGCTTTTCAAAATGTACTGTTGCAACCCGTGCAACAGCAATGGTTATTCTGGCTATTCTTTGTCGCATTTGCTATAAAAATGCCCATATTTCCTTTCCATACCTGGCAGCCAGATACTTACGAACAATCACCCACCGCAGTAACAATGGTTTTGAGTGGTATTATGGTAAAGATGGGTTTGTTTGGTGTAATACGTTGGTTGCTTCCCCTCTTTCCTGCTGCAGTGCTTCAATACAATAATATCGTTATTGGGCTATGTGTTATCGGTATTATATATGCCAGCTTAATCGCCATCAGGCAAGATGATTTAAAAAGACTGGTTGCTTATTCTTCTATCGCTCATATTGGTTTAATGTGTGCAGCACTTTTTAGTACAAAGCAATTGGCCATTGAGGGTGTGATGATTCAAATGTTTAATCACGGAATTAATATAATTGGTTTATGGATTGTTATTGAATTGATAGAAAGACAATTGGGTATTCGTAAAATATCTCAGTTAGGAGGCATTGCCAACAAGGCGCCCATACTAACCATTTCGTTGGTTGTTATAGCATTGGCAAATATCGCTTTACCATTAACGAATTCTTTTATCGGGGAATTTTTGATGTTCGCAGGGTTGTATCAGTTTAATGTATGGTACACTGTTGTAGCAGGAATCACCATTATCCTTGCAGCAATATACACTTTGAATATGGTGCAAAAAGTATTTTATGGAGAAGTAAATATTTTAACCGAAGCCACAAAAGAAATAGCTTTAAGTGAAAAAGTAATGTTGGCTTTGATAATTGTAGCAATTTTTTTAGTAGGCTTATTTCCACAACCATTGCTTCAACTTACAACCGATTCAGTTGCATTCTTAATGACAAAATTTAAATAAAATAAAAATTATCAGCTACAAGCCACCAGTAATATGAACGCAATTATTTTAACAGCTATATGGGGTATCGTCATGATGTTTGGAGGTGTTTTTTTTAAAAGTAAAAGCACGCCTAAATATTGGGCCATTGCCGGTTTGGTCATGATTTTTTTATCTAATGGCTATGAGTTAATAAAGGGCGTTCCTTTTTTTGA
>JAYTTM010000853.1:0-1177 GCA_043745055.1 Chitinophagaceae bacterium
ATATATACATTGGCCGGATGATAAATGTACACATGGTATTCACCCGGCTGTAAAGCAATATTCTGGTTATTATTTGCAAGATTGAATTTAGCATCTGTACCTCCATTAAGGCCAGACCCTGTTCCGTTGCTTACATAATTGTACCAGTCACCTGTAGCCTGAAACACAATGTTTCGGGTTTGTGCTACCACATCTAAATTAGCAACGGCATTAATTTTTATTCCATTGGCAGCATTGTCTGTAATCTGGCATCTTTTATACAAACCATTATTGTCATAAAAATCATAATTAAAATTAGTACTGTTAAAAACATCGGCATTGGAAGTTCTTAAATTGATGAGCTTGCTATAAACATTGTACAATTTAATTCTGTCTGGCTCCAGCATCTGATCCCATTTAGGTGGCTTGCTGGCAACCCTGTCACCACCGTAATTAATGCTCACATCGTATCCTCTTTCGCCAAACTGCCAGATCATTTTTGGCCCTGGTGTTGTAAAAAATACCGCAGCGGTTGCAGCCTGCCGATCCAATGCTGTGGCTAATTTTTTTACATTATAGCCACCCGATTGATTACCGCTTTGAATGGTTCTCACCATCACTCTTTCTTCATCATGACTATCCATATACCCAAAGGCTGCTGGTCTGCTGAAATTTGACTGGCTGCTATTATACATTACTTTAGAAAAATCAGATCCGCTGCCAAAACCTTTAGAGGCTTCGCTATAAGTATAGTTACTATTGCTCCACAATAAAAATCCCTTGTTGGCATATTGCTGCTCTTCAAATCGTTGCTGGCCCAAAAATTCCAAAATCATGTAAGTTGTTGGATACTTTGGAATAATGTAATCGTAATAACGGTTTAAATTTGTAAGGCGGCTACCATCAAAGTCTTCTACTGTTGTGCCATCACTAACTTTTTGTGTAAACCCTTTCGCCAAATCAAACCTGTATCCATCTACCTGGTATTCTTTTATCCAGTATTCGAGGGCACGTTTTACCCAGTATTGCGTAGCAGTTGAAGTATGATTAAGATCTTCAAATACACCATAAGGATGCGGCGTAGTTTGGTTTAGCCATGGATTATTCACTGCCGGTCTTCCGTTGGTCGCATCCCAGTACAAGCGGCCTTCCGGTGCATTGTAAGCATCAAGGTGATTGTAAACTACATCCAATATTA
>JAYTTM010000854.1:0-1177 GCA_043745055.1 Chitinophagaceae bacterium
GCAACGATTGGTTGCATAAGGATACAATTTTCTCCATCGGGTTTTACCCGGAGTATATTACCAGGCGAAAAGACTCTTTGACGTTGCCTTATTAGAAAACTGGGAGTTGGTAGATAAAGTAAAAGTGGTATTTGCTTTTTTAGGTGGAGTTTCTGATTGCTAAATAAGTTAATTTATTAAAATTACATTTTGGTTGAAATGATTCACTACTTTTAATAGTACCTAATCATACCTAAATTTATGAATCAATTTGGTGGTAACTGGACAGAACAAAAAATTGAAATGGTTGTTGCCTATGCAAAAGCATATTTGACGATCATGAATAAGTATCCAATGTTGAAGCCATTATACTTTGATGGCTTTGCAGGATCGGGTGATATTTATAAGAATGATGAAGTTGACCTCGAAATTATAAAAGGCACAGCTATTAGAATTTTAGAAATCGATGAGCCAAAATCTTTTGATACCTATTATTTTGTTGAAAAAGATGAGCGAAATAAAAGTGAATTAGAAAGAACTATAAAGAATAGTTTCCCTAAAAAAATTACACATGTAGTTTCTGAAGATTGTAATAAGAAACTAATCAGTATGTCTTCATACTTAAAAAAGAATAGCAACTATAGAGTACTTGCTTTTATAGATCCGTATGGAATGTCTGTTGATTGGGCTTCAATAGAAGCTTTGAAAGGACTCGGTATTGATTTATGGATTTTGGTACCAACTGGAATGGGTATTAATCGCCTTTTAAAGAATGATGGTAAAATATCTGATGCATGGTTAGAAAAACTGGAACGCTTCTTGGGATTAAGTAAAGAAGACATTTTGAATCATTTTTATAAAGAGGCAAAACGGTTAACACTTTTCGGAGAAGAAACAATTTTTGAAAAGGAACAAAATGCAATACAAAAAGCAGGAATTTTATATAAAGAAAGATTAAGAACAGTATTCAATTTTGTGTCTGAACCGTTTATAATGAAAAATTCTACAAATTCCATTATGTATCATTTTATGATGGCAACTAATAATGCAGCGGCTTTAAAAATTGCAAATGAAGTTATCAAACCAAAATACAAATAGCCATGGCACAATCATCAATAGAATGGACCGAAATGACCTGGAACCCAACAACAGGCTGTGATAAAATATCTGCTGGTTGCAAATACTGTTATGCAGAAGT
>JAYTTM010000855.1:0-1176 GCA_043745055.1 Chitinophagaceae bacterium
TTCAAATCATGCGGAACTGGTATAGTGGGCATAAATGGATTTACCCTTGGTAAAAAATACAGAATGGAAAAATAAAAAACTGTAGAAAACAACAGCATCAAAACAATTGCAACAATTTTATTTTTATTTAGCAATAATACCAGCAATGGAAATACCATATAAGCCCACCACTCTGCACTAATACTCCAGGAGGGTACATTCCATGTGAAGATTTGATGTATGCCAAATGATTGTAAAAGTAATAAATGTGTAGGTATGGCGGCAGGGTTTTCAATCGGGCTGGCGGGCGCATGTGATCCGTAAAAAAATGCTACCGCCAGTATTAAAGTAAACAAGTGCAACGGATATAAACGTGCAAACCTGGCGGTAATAAATTGTTTAAACATTTTCCAATGTAACCCTCTGTTAAAGCTTTCGCCATAAACATGCAACATCACAAAGCCACTCATCACAAAAAATAAATCCACCATCAGGTAGCTTTTTCGAATTAGCAAACTATGCTGCGGATTTAAAAACCTTGCTGCCAGTTCTTCAAAATGATATACTGCTACCATTAAAGCAGCTATGCCACGCAGTGGGGTTAGGTTGGGGATATAAGCTGGTTGTGGTTTCATACTGCTTTAATATAATTTAATTGGTTATCGAGGTTGTTTTGTGTAATGCCGTAAACGTTTTCATCAATGTGATCATGAATTATAAATAAACCCGTGTGGCTATTGGTATTTCCATAACTGCCCATGGCTATAGAATAATTCCCTGATGCTGTTGTGTAGAAACCCATTGTTGTTGAGCCTAACCCAGATGCTGTTGTATTATTGCTATTGAATTTAAGCCCATTGCTTTTGCATAATAGCCTATTACGGTTGAAAAATCCCAAGATGCAACGGCATTATCACTTATAGTCGTTGAAGCAAATCCATCTGCATTTGTATAATAGTCCATTACAGTTGTATAATCTGTAGATGCTACTGTGTAAACGCCTGTTGCTCTTTAGGCCTTTCCAGCTGCATGGGTAGCATTGCCCATTGCTGTTGAATACTCGCCAGATGCCAATGTACTAACGCCTATAGCCGTTGAAATAATTCCACTTGCTTTTGAATAGTAGATCATTGCAGTTGAAGTAATGCTCAACGCTTTTGTATAGTTATCGATTGCTGTTGAATTATTACCAGGCGC
>JAYTTM010000856.1:0-16458 GCA_043745055.1 Chitinophagaceae bacterium
CCAGCACAACCCAATTTCTTTATTTTTCTATCTGCAAAAGCAACAAGCGCAAAGCCCAAATCTCAAAGCCATTACACAGGCATCGGCTGAAAAAGGGGAAATAAATACTTAACGTTCATCATCCGTTTGCATTGTTAAATTCGTTGTTTCAAAGAATTTAAGCCCATATTTCTTAGCCATTAACTTCTCAATAACATAAAACCCCTTTTTCGTGATTCATGTCATAAAAAACGCTGATTGATTGTATGAATATCCATCAAGGAGCCCGATAGTTTTGCATCATCATTAAATAAAAACAATCATGCTTACAAAAACATTTCTCAAATTAACTAAGAATATCATGCTGCCTGTTTGGCTTTTTATAATGGTATTTTCCAGCGGTAAATTAATTGCACAAAAGCAAACACCCGAGTGGGTCCCACCTTCAGCCATTACCATAAAGAATCCAGTTTCTGCTACACCTGAATCTTTAAAAGCCATTAAAACAACTTATGTAACCTATTGCTCGCCCTGCCATGGAGAAAAAGGAAAAGGAGATGGTGTGGCAGCTGCCACCCTTGCAGTAAGGCCTGCGGACCACTCAGGACCGGCTGTACAAAAACAAACAGACGGTGCGCTTTTTTACGAATTATCCGAAGGACACAATCCGATGCCGGCCTACAAAGCTTCCTTTACCGAAACCCAGCGCTGGCAATTGATTAATTATATACGCACACTTGCAAAAACATCCAAAAAATAATATAATGAGAAAAGTAATTTTAATGATACCATGCCTGTTGATTGCAGCCATCGTATCTGCACAAACAAAATCGGTAGGAGAAAATAAATTTGTGGTACTTGGCAACGCCGAAGCTACCTACATCACCACAAAAGGCGCCTCCTCTTTTGGCAATGTAAATTTTAAGCCCATCTTCCTCTGGCGCATATCCGACAAACTTTTTGTAGAGGCAGAAACTGAAATAGAAACCGGCGGCGGTGATGTTCATCTTGGCTTGGAATATGCCAACATGTGCTATATGGTAAACCCTTACCTGATATTACATGCAGGCCGATTTTTGCCTAAGTTCGGAGCCTATCGGGGCAGAATGGGCGAGGGTTTTATAGACAGGTTTCCTACCAAGCCTTTGGGCTTTGGCGACGGTGGTATTGGCGCCATGAATGAAACAGGTTTTGGTGCACAGGGCGGCTTTCCTATGGGATCAATGAAATTGAATTACGACTTTTATATTTCTAACGGTCCGCAATTGTTTACGGACACTGCCAATGCAGGGCAATTTGAATATGAAGCTTACGGCAGTAATAACAAACATAGTGCATTGGGTGGCCGTATCGCCATCCTTCCATTGTCCAATTCGAGCCTTGAAGTGGGTTACTCTTTTCAGCACAAAGCAAAAACAGGAGAGACTGGTTCTGCCTACGAAAATATTGGCGTGATGATGCAGGCAGTAGACATTAATTATTATCACAGTATATCGGCCATTAAAAGTACTGTGCGGTTAACTGGCGAAATGAAACACCAAAAAGTGGGCAATGCCACTTATTACAAAAACGACAATACGCCTTACTCTTATAATAATGTTGCAACTGCTTATTATGTGATGGCTTCCATCAGGCCATCGCTTTTTGACAATAAGTTTGTAAGAAACCTTGAGCTGGCAGGCCGTTATTCTTATTTTAAAAAACCAGTGGATGCAGTCTGGGGCGGAGAGTCACTAAAACAGTATGAAGTAGCATTGGACTATTGGTTGAAATGGAATTGTGTAGTGAAGTTTTCTATGCAGAAACAGAAAGACCTGAACGAAATTTATATTGCCCAGGTTGTATTTGGTTTTTAACATCTAAAAATTATAAAAATGAAAAAGTTACTGTTAATAATAAGTTCGCTGTTGATCGTTTTTACTTTGTCCTGCATCCTTAATGCCTGCGTTGCTTCGCAAAAGGTAGCCGATAAAACTGGTGTACAGTTGTGGGGAGAAAATTGTGGGCGCTGCCACAATGCACCGGGACCAGGAGAATTTAACAACGACAATTGGGATATTGTTGGTATGCACATGCAGGTGAGAGCCAACCTCACCAAAACCGATGTTCAAAAAATAACTGAGTTTTTAAAAAGTGCTAATAATTAATCTGAAAATTAGTTTTCTGGCACGTATCCATCAGGTGCAGGAATGAGGAGTAACTATTTGTGTGAACCTTACAGTGGAGGGTTGCTATCCTTAAGGCTCAGCATTGAAGAGTGGCAATGTGTGACAGATGGGTACTAATTTCTTGCGAAGAAAGTTTCTCAGCACCAGCGGCTTTTCAGGCAAGTACCCACAAAAGCTGTGTGAGTAAGCAATGTCACTCGCTTGTATTACTCCCGGTCGTTAAAATTGATACGGCCTTTACTTTATTTTTTAATGGGCATGACATAAATCTACAAACATTTTATTTTGTAGATGGCGAGTTGTGAAGCCCAACGCACCAAGCATTGCAAAAATACTGACTGGGAAAAGGTTGAGAGGCTCCAAGTACAAAAAGCCAGTAGTAGCCGACCGAAACAGGAAACCTGCAGCTCTTTACCCGCCCTTCATTCCTGCACCTAAAGGATTACTTTAATTTCATAATTGCAACATCAACAAAGGCAATAGAATCTATTTTAATATCTAGTGTGGCGAGTTGGACTAAAACTAATTTAGCATTGGAAAGCAGAGAAACTTGCCATGGAAAATAAGAACAGACAACGTTTTTAAATTGTCTTGTATTAGTTTCATCTTATTATTTTGATAATGATGTTAGTTGTAGCCAAAATTGTTCAATTTTTAATATTGCACTTAGGAAATCATCCATTTCAAGCGGTTTTTTTACATAGCTGTTACAGTGGTTTTCATAGGCACTGGTTATGTCTTTTTCATTGGAGGAAGTTGTGAGCATAATTACAGGAATTTTTTTAAGCTTCGGATCAACTTTTATCTGCCGCAAAACCTCATGCCCATTAAATATGGGCATATTGATATCCAATAGAATAAGATCAGGCTTTTTTGCATCGGCAAATTCGCCTCTGTTAAACAGAAAATCGAGTGCTTCCTTTCCGTTTTTTGCAACACTAATGTCTGTTTTTACTTTACATTCTTCAAGAGCTACCTGCGTAAGTAAAATGTCTCCTTCGTTGTCTTCCACCAGCAGTATGTGGGCAAGTTTCATTTGTTGATTATCCATTTCATTAAGTTTTAGGAATTGTGAAATAAAATACGGTGCCTTCTCCTGGTACAGACTCCAGCCAAATACGCCCACCTAAAAATTCAATGTGCCTTTTAGCAACAGAAAGCCCTATTCCTGTTCCGGCATACTCCTCCCTATTGTGCAGCCGCTGAAAAATAACAAATATTTTATTAAAGAATTTAGGATCGATTCCTATTCCATTGTCTTTAATAGAAAATTCCCATGCTGTTTCATTTTCTACAGCGCTTATCTCCAATATTGGCGGAGTATCTTCCCTGGAGTACTTAAGTGCATTGTCCAGCAAACAATGAATTATCTGAATAATAGCTGCTTTAATGCTGTTAAGTTTTGGTAGAATATTTGAATTGATTGTAGCCTGTTTTTCTGCAATAAGCTGACTCCTTAACAGCTTAAATTCAGCAAGTATGTCATTCATATCTATTGCCTCTTTTTTTTCTGTCGGTCTGCTTGCTCTTGAAAACTGTAACAGATCTAAAATTATTTGTTTCATTCTTTTGGATCCGTCTGTAGCAAAGTAAATATATTGATGGCCTTTCTCGTCTAATTTATCTCCGTATTTCAGTTTCAATAGCTCCATGAAGCTTGAAATCATTCTCAGTGGTTCCTGTAAATCATGCGAGGCAACAAAAGCAAATTGTTCCAATTCTTCATTGGAGCGTTTAAGTTCTTCAGCATTATGTTCAAGCACCTGATTAAGCTCTCTTAATTGAATTGTCATCTTTTTTTGCTCAGAAATATCAGTCATAGCGCCTACCACACGAATGGCCTTTCCTTCTTTATTTCTGATGATTACTGATCGGTCAATTACATAAAATAATATCCCTGCATCATTAATTACCCTAAATTCCGTTTCCCACCGGGTAATTAAAGGGTTAGCAATTGCTTCGTTAAAATTATTCTTAATTTTTTCAAGGTCTTCCGAATGAAAATTATCTCTCGACCACAATTCACTTTCAGAAAATAATCCTGAAGTTCCTTTGCCAAAAAATCTTTCAAACCCCTGTGAGCGATAATAGGTCTGGTTAACTAAATCCCAATCCCAAATAGCATCATTGGTGGCTTCGGTTACTTTTTCAAAACGTTCATTTGCGCTCAGGATACTTTCCTCTGCTTTTTTGCGTTCGGTAACATCCCGAAAGAAAATTGACAATCCATTTGGAGATGGATAAATATGATTTTCGAACCACAGATCGTATGGTTTGTAGTGTTCTTCTACATGTACATACTGCTGAGTCGCAATTGCCTTTTCATAAGCAAGATGAAATGGCTGGTTTAGACCCTCGGGAAATTCTGTCCACATATGCTTTCCAATCATCTTTTCCGGATCTCGATTGAAAATTTCCCCGGCCTTTTGGTTCATATAAGTATAGCACCAATTTGTATCAAGTGATACAAAGGCTTCAGTGATTCGTTCAAGAATATTGTTTTTTTCTTCAAACACTTTTTGGAGATTTTCTGTAGCAACTTTTCGATGAGTTATATCCCTTATGAATGCACAAAAGAACACTTCTTGCCCCTGTTTTACAGGTATTACCGTTAATTCAATTGGAAATTCTTCCCCTCCACGCCTTATGGCTGATAGTTCCAATAATTTATTGAGAACCTTTCCTTCGCCTGTTTTAAGATAATGTTTTATGCCCTCATTATGAAATCTGCGGAACGGCTCTGGCACAATCAGTTCAGACAGTTGCTGTCCCATTACTTCGGCTTCTTTCCATCCAAAAATTACTTCGGCCTGGGGATTCCAAAAAGTAATTGTTTCATTGACGTCAATGCAGATGATTGCATCTAATGCACCGCTCATAATCAGCCTTCTTTTTTCCTCACTGTCTCTAATATCTGCTTCTGCTTTTTTACGTTCAGTAATATCCCTGGTTACACCCAACAAGGAAATAATTTTGCCTTGCTCATCTTTCAATGGCACAGCATTCGTCTCCAGCCAGCGACGGGTTCCTTTAAATCCTTCTATCTCAAATTGAAGCTTACCGGAATTACCTTTAAAAACAATTTTAGTAACATTTGCAAATGCAGCCCTGTATTCGGGTATCACAATGTCCAGTATAGATTTGCCTAAAACTTGTTCTTCATTTTCGGCTTCAATCATGGCAAGGCCAGCCGGGTTCATCATTAACACTTCGCCACCAGGTCCCAGCAATTTTATACATTCCGGTTCTGCATCTAAAATGGTACGAAACCTGTTTTCGCTTTCCGCCAGTTTAATTGCTGATTTTTTTCTTTCATCAATATCCTGAAAACTTCCATAAATTTTTGTACACTTGTTCTCTACCCGGTCACCTTTACCAATGGCTCTTATCCATCGGTAGTTGCCTTTTGCAGAAAGGAGTAATAGTTCTTCATCAAACTCAACGCCTTCATTAATTAAAGCAGCAATTGCTTTCTTTATCCGCTCTTTACTTTCACTAGTGTAGAATTCAAATCCACCTGTTAAGTTAGTGTTGTAATTATCCTCTACTTCCAAAACCTCTTTTATCAAAGGCGACCAGTACATCGTATCTCCGTCTTGGTTTATCATATCCATCTCCCAACTGCCAATTCGGGCCAGTTCGCTGGCCTGTACTAACAATTCCTCTTTTTTTAACTCCTTGGTAATGTCTAATATTATTGCGTTAAATAAAATCGTTCCGTCTGCCATATAAATAGGAGTACCATTAGCTAAATGTGTTTTAAGTTCTCCGTTTGGCATTACGTACTTTAAGCGAATTGTTGACTTTATTTTCAGTTGAATAGAATTAAGAATACTTGCCCGAACATCGTCATAGCCACCACCCAACTTTATTTGATTCCATATCAAACTCATATCCTCAATTACTTCATTTGCTGTAAAACCCCACAGTTGCTTCGGATCTCCGGAAACATACCGCAGGGAGTCAGTTCCATCAGGATAAACGAGGTATTGGCAAACTACACCTGGCAAATTTTCTGAAAGAGAAATTAGTCTGTGCTCCGATTCTTTACGGTCGTGAATATCTTGAAAACTGCCGTAAATACGTATGCACTCTCCAGCCACAATTTCGGCATTACCAATGGCACGTACCCACCGTTCTTTCATTGTAGCAGTTAATATAACTGCTTCAAAATCGAACGGATCTCCGGTGGCTCTACATTTTTGAAAATCGGACTTAACCGGCTTTTGAAAATCTTCTCTGTAAAAATTGATGGCTGTTTCTAAATTTGGCACAAATGAATTTGGGTCAGTTTCATGCAATTGATGAACTTCATCTGACCAAAAGAGACTGTTATTTCCAAAATCAATTTCCCAACTTCCAATTTTAGCCAAAGTGTTTGCCTGATGATTCAATTCCCTCAATTTCTTTTCTTCAGTAATATTTTTGGCGGTGGCATAAATGAGCCCTTCCGCTGAGGACGAGTTGCAAGTCCAGCTTAGCCAAATGATTGCTCCACTTTTGGTGATGTAGCGGCTTTCAAATGCGCTGGTTTTTCCATCCGTTATCAAGCGCTTAAAATCATTGATAGTGCTTGCCTTATCTTCCGGGTGCACAAATTCGTCAAATGAGTGGTAAAGAATTTCTTCCTCCGTGTAGCCCAGCAATGCACAACCAGCTTTATTTATCTTAAGAAATTTCCCCTTAAAATTACCTAAGCAAAGGATATCCGGTATTGAATCGAATAAGTGACTTAAATCGTTTTCCAACTTTTTACGGTTGAATTCTGATCCGATATATAACTCTAGTTTTTTAAATATTTTGGAATAATCATTTAGATGCTTAGCCCCTTGTTTTGTACCAATTTTTAGCACACCTACAGCTTCATCATTGAATATTAAAGGAATGCCCAATACGGCTTTTAATCCAATTTTTTTTGCCGCATTTCTTCTTGCAAAATCATTGTGATTTTCTAAGTCATCCCAAAGAAGTTGTTTTCTTTGAGACCACACTTTACCAACCAGACTTTGGGATATTTTAAATGTGTCAATCTTACTGCTATACTCGTAAAATACTTCATCATTAGGGTCTGCTAAATAATTGCTGAACAATTGCATATGACTTTTTTCACGGTTAGCTGTCCATACTTCAACTAAGTCAAAATTTCCGAATTTACAGATTGATTTACATATTTTGATTGCAGCGCTTAGGTAATCATTTTCTGCATTAAAATTTACACTTATTCGATTTAATAATTCTTTTTCGAGTTCTTTTGTTTTTTGCTCGGTTACATCCCGCTCAATAGAAACCCAATGGGTGTACCCGCCCTTTTCATCTGCAACCGGATTTAACGTAAAGTGTATCCAGAATTCCTCTCCGCTTTTTTTATAGTTGATGGTGGTTAATTCGCAGGTTTCCCAATTTTTGATTTTGCGGCCAAGTTCTGCAAGTTCTTCTTTATTTGAATTAGGCCCCTGAAGTATACGGGGTGATTTGCCGATGACTTCCTCCGCCGCATACCCCGTCATTTTAGTAAAAGCTTCATTTACATAAATAATTCTTGGCCCTTGTTCATCATAAGGTTCGGCTTCGGTTATTAAAATGGCATCGTTTGTATTGGTAATTACACTTTCAAGCAATTTAAGTCTTTGTTCTTCCTTTTTTTGTTCGGTAATATCTCTTGAAACAGAAATTATTTGCTGAACGGCTTCACCGGGTTTGCCTACAGGAGATACCAATACATCCCAGCATTTAGGCGTGCCTTTGGCAGTTAGGCAAAACGCTGTGAACTGTACTGTTTCTCCTGTCAATGCTTTATCCAATGATGCTTTTACCAATGCTTCGTTTTCGCTGCCCCAGAGCATCCACCAATTTTTATTTTCAACCGTTGAAAAATCATCTATCTCCATTTGGCAAAGTCCGTTAAAATTCATAAACTGAATTCTACCTTCTATGTCTAATACTTTTAAGCAATCGGGGCTGCTTTCTAAAATGGTTCGGTTAAATAGGTCATTAGCCTCAGTTTGCTTTAGTGCATTTACTTTTTCTGTGATGTCTCTTGAATTGACTACGATGCCTTTTACTGCGGGATTATCCAACATATTAGTAAACTCTGCTTCAACCCATCTCCATTCATTTTTAGAGTCTTTAAAACGAATAGAGTTAAATTTTACCCGGTTTTCGGTGGCGTTTTTTTGCATAATACCTTCCACTCCTTTTACATCATCCGGATGGATGAATTCAATTCCACTTTTTCCAATAAGATCTTCCGGTTTAAATCCATAAATAGAAAAAACCGAAGGGCTAACATAACTATATTTTCCTTCTAGATCAAGTATTCCAATCACATCAGCGCCTCCCTGCACTAACGCTCTAAAGCGTTCTTCGCTTTGCTGAATTTTTTCTTCCTGCTGAATTTTTTCCTTACCATCTCTTGCCACTGCATACATTAGTTTTGTATTGGCATCCCACCTTGACGACCATACGTTATACGCAATACCGCCATTTTTTTTTCTGCATCTATTAACGAAAGATTTAACCTCCTTACCACTAAGAATAGCAGCGGATATATCATTGGTTTTGGGCACATCTTCTTCCAAAATAAAATCTTGATAAGGTTTGCCAATTAATTCTTCAGGTAGGTATCCCCAATGATGTAGGGCAGCGGCACTCACATACACAAAATTACCCTGTTCATTAAGGGTACAAAAAACATCTAAAGAAGCATCCATTAACTGGTTGGCTTCAGATCTTTGCTTTACGATACGAGTTATCTCTTTTGTTTTACAAGCTACTGCGAAAAACTTGTTGTCATCGCCAATTATTGGCTCAAAAGTAACCTGGCTATATTGAATTTCATTTAATTGCGGATGATAGAAATGCTCTTCTATTTCAAAATATTCGCCTGTAAGTGCCCTGTTATAGTATGCTTTCCATTTTTCAATATAACCTTCACCAAAGTCTTCTACAAATATTGATTCGTTCAGCTTTTTCTCCACCCCGTTTATTTCCTTCATGAGGTTTAGGTAGCTATTATTGGCATAAACCAATTGGAACTTTAGGTCAATCATCCAAATAAGATCTTTGCTTTGATCCAGTAAGAGATTTGACAACTGAGGTTGCGTCATGTTAGAATTGGTTTTAAGCTATACTTTAGAACAAGAAAAAACATTAATAAGTCTACTTTTTTTGAAGGTTTAAAAACTTACTAATGTAATGGTTATATATTCAACGCAAACTATTGTTGCTTTTTTGAAATAATTTTAAAGTATAAAGGGGGTATTCCCAATATGGCATGTAGTTAGGGTAAAACAGGGTTGTGTAGGCAGGCTTTCTTTTGTTCATATTACCCGGTTGGTTCTTTCAAAATTTATTTTGAGTTAACCGTTTAGTTAAGTGTGTAAACTATTTTTAACGAGTATGGTTTGATGAAAGTTTGTATTTATACAATTTCCAATGTTTACCTAATAGATGGTTAAAGATAAATAAGCACATCTTACCAACCAAAATTTTTCATTTGTAGCAATTCTACCACCCTGGCGGCTTTAAAGTTGAGTCTCCAAAAGAGCTAAGTTGATAAGCCGTAATACCCGCCGTTATTACGCCGGAGCGGTAAAATTTATTCCAGTCTTTACTTTTGTTTTTTAGTTGACATGGCATAAATCTACCCTAATTTTTCGCTGCTTAAAACGACGAGTCCTTCAGCCAAACGGACAAAATCATAGCAGAAAATTCGGCTGAGACACTGTCTAGAGGCTACGAGCGGAAGAAAGCTTCGCCCCTTATTGATAATATTAAACGGCGGCCGAAGCATTAATCTAAATCATTTGATTACAAAATTGCAACAGCAACAAGGATACCTATGTAATAAAATTAGCTGAGGATTAACAGATAGTTTCAGCATCCTTATTTCTGCATAAATATACCAGCCTACTATTTTAGATAACGCATCCTTTTTTGCATCTTCTGCAAAAATTATTGCACATTATTGCGAGTGTTGCAAATTTTACCAACCATTACATCGGTGTATCGGCCATCAGTGAATATTACTAAAACTAATTAGTCCGTTAGTAGCTGTCAATTAGGATTAGGCTATTGTACTTTTTAGTTTTGATTTCGAAATCGGGACCGAATATTCAATATTGATAATCCTTTAATGGTTTTTTACTTTATCAACTGCAACAACATTTCTTCATCATTTAAAACTTAAAAACATGAAATCAAAATTATGGATGGGTATAATATTGCTATGCCAACTTGTGTTGTCTTGCAAAAAAGACCTCAAAAATGACGAGGCGGTATCCACCAGAAAATCTGCATTGGGAACCCTTGCAAAGGGAAATTCTCATTTAAAAATTGCCATTGTTTCTGACATACATTACATGCACCCGTCTTTATTAATTAACAATGGAGCTACAGGAGCGGCGTTTCAAAATTACTTGAACCAGGATCCCAAACTGGTGCAATACAGTGATCCAATATTCAGGAATGTACTGGCCGACATCAAAGCAGAACATCCCGATATTTTGCTCGTTCCGGGCGACATTACCAAAGACGGCGAAAAGGTAAGCAATGTAGCGATGGCAGGCTTTTTTAATCAATTACGCAACGATGGAATTAAGGTATATGTGATACCGGGTAACCATGACATCAATAATGTGAAAGCAAAAATATTTGACGGAGACAACGCCTACCCGGTTGACATAACTTCTAAAACTGATTTTGAAACAATCTATAGCAATTTTGGCTACAACCAGGCTATTGCCCGGGATGCTAATTCGTTAAGTTATGTGGTGCAGCCACAGGATGATTTACGGATTATTGGTATTGATGCCAGTAAATACGAAGAGTATGGACCAGATGGGGATGTGGCGGCAGGAAGAATTAAGCCTGTCACGCTTACCTGGATATTGGATCAACTGGCAGCGGCAAAACAACAAAACATAACCGTGTTTGCAATGATGCATCACAACCTGGTGGAACACTATGCAAACCAGTCTCAATTAGATCCGGGTTATGTAATTGATGATTGGCAAAATGTTGCCAATACCCTTATGGAGGCTGGTTTAAAAATTATCTTTACTGGCCACTATCATGCAAACGATATTACTTCCTATGTTAACAATGGGAAAGAATTGGTTGATATCCAAACCGGTTCATTGGTTACTGCTCCAAGTCCGTACAGAATGGTAACCATGAAAAATGGCACACTGGATGTGAGTACAAAAACAGTACAAACCATTGCAGCCAGTGTACCCGGTGGTGTAAGCTTTCCTGAGTACGCCAATACATTTTTTTCGCAACACCTGGATGGTTATTTTAATTACTACCTGGCCAATACATTGGGTGCACCAGCACCACTAGCCAGTTTTGCCTCCCCGCTGTTTAGAAATGGAATAATGGCTCATTTTGCTGGTGATGAAAAAATGCCCCCAGACCAACGTAAGGAAATTGCAAAACTTGCAACCATGTCTCAACAACTAGCGGGCATCGTAACCATTTTATGGACCGATTTAAATGAAAAAGATAATAAAACGCAAATCAAATACAGGTAAGCAACATCAATTTTCCCAATCCGGCGGGATCCACATTAAATGTTACTTTATTGTGGATCCCGTTGCTGTTTAAAAAAAATGAATTTCAATGAACGTAAGCAGGGCCGCAGAAGTGTATTTCATTAAATGGTTCCATGATGTAAACTATGGAATTGGGTTTTGCACTAAAGATGGACGACTTTTCAAACTGGTACTTTCTTCAGTAGTAAATCGCCTACCCAACAGCTTTTAGGGGCAGTTTCCACAGCTTTGAGGATAAGCTTTGAGACTCGCTACCAAGGCGCCGGGGTATTCAAATTTATATCTTCTGTAACTTCTGATTTTTTATGAGAATGGCATAAGTCTACTATCATTTTCGCTTTATAAAGCGGTGAGTCCTGCAGCCCAAAGCACAAAGATCTTGGCAGAAATATTTCCAGAAAACGGTAGAGAGACTCCAGGCAGAAGAAAGTTTTCAATTGAAGTGAAGACGGTGTTACTGCCGTTGCAAACAAATTAAGCAACCTTTATATCTTTAACCTCAACCGGTACTTTTCCATTACACCTACCAGTGTTATTACAAAAAAGGCTACAGCAAAAGAACGAAGCAGTCCACCAATACCTTCATTTAAAAAAGGGAAATATTTAAATTGAATGAGGTTAAATATTGAATACAACAAATAGGGAATCAGGTAACAGGTTAGCGTACTGGTGCCGCCCGGCCTTATGAATGAAAACCATCCTTGTTTACCTTTAATATCAACCAGCCATATCAGCCCTTCAAATACAAGTATGCTGATACCGGTACAAATAAATACCCAGGCTGGTGTAGCTAAATTTTTTGAAATCCCACCTGCATAAGGTCGAATGGCAAATCCTGCAACAATCATAAGTACGCCTGTAACAGTGAGAATAATCCAGAGGGCGACGTTTTTGTTTCCGGTTGCTAATTTATCGTAGAGGCCGGCAACTACTGTTCCCGACATTACCAGTGTTTCGTTGGAAGCATCGCCAATGAGCGGCAGACTAAAATGTAGCAGCCCAATATGCGAAGTGATATTGATAATAGAAAATAAAAAAAGAGCCAAAATCAAATACATTAAATCTCCCCTTGTTAGTAAAAAAATTAAGGCACCTACCAGGTAGGCCCAACCTATAAGGCCCAGTATGCCCCACCAATAGGGCTTCATGTTTACCGATGCTGGTGGCTCGCCACCTTTAAAAACAAAAGCCATTACAATAAGTAACAGTATGCCCGAGACAATAAGTCCGTATTTTTTGTTGGTTGCTAAAGAAGCCGGGTAATCGAGCCAAATCATAAAAAAACCGGCTGTGGTTAACAGGGTCCATACCGATTTTGGCAGCAGTGCAGTTGGGTTATAATTTTCTCCGTTTACATGAAAAAAACCCATCAGCAGCAGTGCAAAAGAACGGCTAAGAATATATAAGGATATGGAAAGAAAAGAGTCAGCTTTTTTTAGCCTGTTTTTGATGGCAAATGGAAGAGACAGGCCGACAATAAATAAAAATGCAGGAAAAACTGTGTCCGCAAACCCAAGCCCATCGGCACCTACCGCCACATGTTTTATCCAATCAGGAATATTTTTAACGCTACTCACGTCATTTACAAAAATCATAAATAACATGGTAATGGCACGGAACACATCAATGGAATGCAAACGTTTTGGTAATTGATACATGCAGTTATTTGGTATTAGATAAACAATGAAAAAACTTACAGCGTTTTACTTTACAATAAATAAACAGCATTTTATAATTTCGTGCAGCTCAATGCACAAGGCCATTGCAAAGACATAGATTGGGAAACGGTAGAGCGAATGATCGGAAGAAAGTTAATAAAATAATTTTGCCTTGTCAGTAATTCCTTCGAACACTGGTTTTAGAAAATTTCGTTCATAACTAATGATGCATTTTGTGTCGTTGGCGTATTTAAATGCCTCAAGGCATTTGGGTGAATGTTGAATGTTGGTTCGATAAATTTCATACGCTGCCAAAGAAGGAAAAGAAAAAGAAGCGTAACCAACATTATTTGCTCCCTCGTGAGGCAGCAAATATCCGTGGTGCAGTCCGCCCAGTTCATTTACTAAATCAATCCAAAGTTTCCCGTAATGTTCAAACGATGCTACTTTGGTTGGGTCAATTATATATTTTAAAAAACAGGTTATCATAATTTTAATTGTTCGATTTTAACTTTGTCAAAATTATTATTGCAGAGCAATCCCATAAGGCTAGGGAGAAGACGTTGCTGCGAAGGAAACTCGATAATACCATAAATTATTGCGATTACAAATGCGATTGTCCAAATTCCGCTAGTTACAGTATATTGAATTGATAATAGTGGTAACATTACTAACACTTAAATTACAAAAAGTTTGATACGCACTTGTACCGACTTCTGATACTGTAAGCTATAATAGCTATAACACCACAGGAAATATCGAAATAGACAGCAACTACATTGAACTTACTGCATATCCGAACCAGGATCGTTACTTCATCACTGCGCCACTGTAATGAACTCCAAAATTCTATAATTTAATGCCCTTTAATCCATCCACCATCAACAGCCAATGACTGACCAGTAATATAACTTGCCCGATCACTTACTAAAAATGCGGCGGCGGCAGCAAACTCTTCGGGTGTTCCAAACCTTTTCATGGGGATGGTATCTTTTACATCGTTTACTTTTGGATTTTTCTCAATCAAATTATTGAGCCGGTTGGTATGGGTATATCCTGGCAATAAATTATTTACCGTAATGCCATAAATAGCAACTTCGTTGGAAAGGCTTTTTACCAAACCCAATAAACTTGTTCGTACTGCATTGGATGAAATAAGGTTGTCGGCAGGTTGTTTAACGGCAACAGAAGTGATGGTTAAAATACGTCCGAAACCTTTTTCTTTCATACCCGGCAATACTTGTTTAATGATATCCACCGCACTTAAAAACAATAAATTATAGAGATGTTTCCAATCATCTAAATTAAATTGTTCAAACGCCCCCGCTGCAGGGCCGCCGGTGTTGGTTACTAAAATTTCAATAGTACCAAATGCTTTTACACTTTGCTCCACCAGGTTTTTACGTTGGGCTTCATCCGTAATATCACAAACAAACGATGCTACC
The DNA here is from genome assembly GCA_043745055.1 of Chitinophagaceae bacterium. Lineage (GTDB taxonomy): Bacteria > Bacteroidota > Bacteroidia > Chitinophagales > Chitinophagaceae > Ferruginibacter. The sequence continues at coordinate 14,805 of JAYTTM010000856.1, forward strand.
TTATTGGGTGCGATGGCTTCAATTTCGGCTTTGGTTGTTGCCAATGCTACTGCATCAGTTCCGCATATAATAACCTTGGCACCTTCTTTTGCCAATTCAATTGCAACGGCTTTACCTAGGCCTTTGCTTGATGCAAGGATTAAGGCAACCCTGTTTTGTATTCCTAAATCCATTTGTATAATTTATGTTTTTGTTTTCATTTTTACCTGCTACTTTCTCAAATAATTATCTGAGCCATCAATCCAATCTTGCCGTGGTGGGGCGAAGGTGTCGGTTTCTATCACCTTGCCAATCATCAAAGCTTTGTGCCTGCGATTACCCGGAATAATAATTGCTTCGCCAGGCAAAATGTCAATAGAATTATCTTCACTATCATCGAACCAAAAACGAAGTACGCCTTCCTGTACTTCAGTTATTTGTTCATTGTCGTGAGAATGCCAGGGGACAGTAAATCCATCCTCAAATTCCATCTTTGCAATCATTACTTTTTCTCCATGAATGAATTGTCTTTTCATTTTTGTGTTTACCTGTTCTACAGGAATATTACTCCAATTAATTTTTTGCATAACTATTATTTGATTGAATGATTTAAACATTTAAAAAACCGGCACTAACCAATTGCGTTTGTCTTCAATAATTCCTGCTCGTAGCCCATTAATTTCTTTATGCAACATATTGCTGATTACAGCTTCTTCAGTGTTGGGCAAAGTCATACATACATCACCATGTGTAATTGACGAAATATGCGAAACCACCGCAGCAGTGCCAGCGCCAAAAGCTTCTTTTAAATTTCCATGTTGGTATGCTTCTATAATTTCATCAATATAAATATCCCTTACTTCCACCTTTATATTTTTCTCTTTAAGAATATCAAGAAAATAAGTACGGGTGGTACCTTTTAAAATAGCGCCGCTCAATGCTGGTGTTAATACGGTGTTACCGATAACAAAAAATAAGTTCATCATACCTGCTTCCTGTATCTTTTTAAATTCGGGGCTTTCAAGCCATATAACCTGGTCGAAGCCATTTTGTTTTGCTATTTGACCAGCCTTAAAAGAACCTGCATAATTGCCTCCTGCCTTGGCTTCGCCGGTACCGCCGGGCACAGCCCTTATCAACATTTGTTCTGTAACTAATTTTATGGGCGTAGTAAAATAAGGCTGAGCAGGAGCAGCATAAATATAAAAAGTGTACGTACTTGATGGCCCTACTCCCAGCGAACTTTCAGTGGCTATCATTGTGGGCCGCAGGTATAAGGCACTTCCTTCTGCTGTAGGAATCCAGTTTATTTCTAAATGGGTTATTGCTTTTAAGGCTGATAAAAACATTTCTTTGGGTACAGCAGGCATACACATACGCTCCGCAGAAAGATTAAACCGTTCGATATTTAAATCGGGACGCAGCAATTTTGGAATACCATCCGCACCAATAGTTGCCTTCATACCTTCAAAAATGCACTGGCAATATTGCAGGGCTTTTGATTGTGGGTCTAGTTCTAAACTTTGGTAGGGAACAATTCTAAAATCGCTCCACTCACCATTGGCATAATCCATCATAAACATATGGTCGGATGTATGCTTGCCAAACGGAATATTGTTGAAGTCTATATCTTTTAGTTTGGAGTTTTTTGTTTGGGTAATTTTAATGTTCATGT